>CAZXTB010000126.1:3170-3676 GCA_964643535.1 uncultured Erysipelotrichaceae bacterium
TCCAGTTCCATTGGTCGCTAAAGATGGATCGACCATCGCAGTAGAAACTAGAGTCAAAAATGGAGAGTGGGATGGAATGCCTGTACTTTTCGGTGTATGTAAAGACATCTCTGAATTAAAGTCCTCTGAAGAAAAATTCTCAAAGGCTTTCAATAATAGTGGTTCTTCAATGGCGATCACTCGCTTATCAGATTCAAAATTCATCGACATCAACCAAGCGTTTTGTAATGATATGGGATATACTCGAGAAGAGATTCTAGGGTATACTTCCGAAGATCTTAAATTATTCAAAGATCCTGCTTTAAGAGCTCGATTGGTCGAAGCTGTATCCACATCACATAGTCTAAAAGATATTGAGGCGAGCATTAGGAGAAGGAATGGATCAATAATCACAGGATTATTCAACATAGATTTGATCTATCTTGGAAATGAGCTCTGTTTAATGACTTCAATGACCGACATCTCAGAACTAATCGCAAAAGAAACCAAATTTAAGAACCACAATC
>CAZXTB010000126.1:3686-4891 GCA_964643535.1 uncultured Erysipelotrichaceae bacterium
GAAATTGTATCCGTAAAAGAAAAAGAAATTGCAGAAGCTCAACTCGCAACCATTACTGCCCTTTCAAACATCACTGAATCACGAGACACCGATACAGGCAGTCACGTTGAACGTTTGAAAGAAGGCTGCCGCATCATCGCTGAAAGTCTCAGTTCGCATGAAGACTATAAAAAGATCATCAATACGGATTTTATCAGTAATCTCCAATACGCCAGCGTTGTTCATGATATCGGTAAAGTTGGAATCAAAGACAGCATCCTATTAAAACCGGGAAGATTAACCCCTGAAGAATTTGAAGAGATTAAGCAACACCCTACGATTGGCGCAAATGTCCTTAGATTGGTTCATAAAACATATCCCGGGAATGCCTATATCGAAATGGGCATTGAAATCGCAGAGTCTCACCATGAGAAGTGGGATGGATCAGGTTATCCAAATAAACTCGTAGCTCATCAGATCCCACTGTCAGCTCAGCTCTTAGCCATATGTGATGTCTATGATGCGATGCGTTCTAGACGTCCCTATAAAGAACCGATCAGTCACTTAGACAGTTTAATAGAGATTAAACTTGGAAGTGGTAAACACTTTAACCCCATCATCGTTGATGTCTTCCTTCAGTGTGAGAAAGACATTGAACAAGTTTATCTTAAATTATTAGAAACAAACAACTGATCTGAAAGGATCAGTTGTTTTATGTTGTGGTTATAATCCCATTCAATGGTAAAATAAACCCATGAACACTTTTGTAGCTTTATTAAGAGGGATTAATGTAGGCGGTAACTCGTCTGTGGATATGAAACAACTCAAAACTTGTTTTGAATTACTTAATTTCATAAATGTTAGAACTTACATAAACACAGGTAATGTTATTTTTGATACGCCTACAAAAAATAGAAGCGCGATCCTTGAATCCATCGAAAATAAACTTACAGAGACATTCGGATTTAAGATCCCAGTGCTTTTACGAGACAAGGAGAATCTGAAAACTTTGTGTGATACCTTTCCTCAATCTTGGATCAACAATGAGGAGTATAAGACGGATGTTCTATTCTTATGGGAATCCTATGATTCAGAAGATTCTCTTAAACTGATCTCTCAAAATCCACAGGTCGATGTGTTACTTTATGTGGCTGGATCTATAGGATGGTGCATTCGACGAGACCACCATAAAGAAAGTGGTATGAGTAAATTTATATCGAGTCCTT
>CAZXTB010000127.1:0-4863 GCA_964643535.1 uncultured Erysipelotrichaceae bacterium
AAGATTGTATCTTCTTACCTTCAACGACCTCACGGATGGCGTTCATATCGTATTGAGGCAATAAGGCATTGATGACGATGGTCTTCACTTTAGATTGAACGGCTACCGTTGAGATGATCAAATCGATCATCGTCTCATCGTACTTAGACACATCCATCGTTGAGGTCACATCGACGATTTCTAGGTTATTGAAAGCACGTTTTAGTTTCGCCACGATCAATTGAGAGGTTCCCAATCCACTGGCACACATCACCAAGACTCGAATCGGTTTGATGTTTCTTTCTCGAGCTGCTGCGAAATGTAAGGCAAGATACGCTATCTCATTGGCAGGCATTTCAATATGAAACATGTTTTTAAACAAGTACACATTGTTGGCGATCGAGGTGTAGATCGATGGATAAGAGAACTTGATCTCTTCAAACATTGGATTCTCTAGCGATAATCCATACAATAGACGATTGATCGTAGGCTTAAGATGTAGGATCAAACTATTGAAGAGTTGGGTATCTGATTCTAGAAATAGATTCAGTTCCAACTGGACATTCTGGATAAACTTTAAGATAAGATCTTCTAAGACGGGGGTATCTGAAGAAAGCTTGAAGTTTAAGACATTAAGACCTTCTTTGATACGTTTCGCTCCCATAAAGTGAAGCAAGATATAATACGTCTCGGTTTCAGATAAGACCACCTTAAACACTTCATTGATACGAGCTGCTGTCTCAAAAGCGATGTCGTATTCTTTCTGATGATCCAAGGCTGCGATCAATTCTTCGGTTAAACGAATGTTGTTGCCTTGTTGAGTTCTTCTGATGGCGATCGCAATGTGAATGATCAAATTGATTCTGGCTTCTGTTGAGAAGGAATAACCCAGTTTGGTTTCAGCTTCAGCGACGATCTCTTCGACTTTCTTATAATCCATTTGAAGGGCTTCTTGAAAGCGATTCATGAAGGAATGGGAACTACGTTCATTCTCATCGTTCATGTAGTAAACGAGGTTCTTGTTTTCTTCAAAAGGAACCAGTTTAGCCAAAGCTTTACGTTTAGCACTTTCTTCACCGGTAATGACGATGCCTTCACCTTTTTGATACTCGACCATCAATTGGAAATCTTTGATCATCTCATTGATTTCACTGATGTCTTTGGTGATGGTTGAACGACTGACATAATAATCTAAGCCTAGTTCCTTGATCATCAAGGGTCTATTTTCCGCGAACAGTTTCGATAAGATGCTTCGTTGACGTTCCGCAGGGCTTAAATAGCTATAATCATGTCTTGTCTTAAAGTAAGAGATCAAAGCTTGCTTATCACTGGGTTCACCTAGGATCGATATCCCTTGACCAGGTTTACGTATGATGGTCAAATGATGATCGATGAGGATAGGTTCTATCAGATCTAATTCATTACGAACAGTCTTGGGTGAGGTATTGATCGCTTTAGCGATCACATCTACACTGACAAGAGTTTTCTCATTTAGGATGAATTTTACGATTTCTTCTTTTCTGTTCATGGGCCCTCACGATGGTGATCTGTTTACGATGTTTGCCGATGCACACGATACGTTGTTTTTCGTGCAATTCTACCTTACACTAATTCTAACGCGAACGCTAAGGATATGATGAGGGGATTGGTCAACAATCTTTCCACATCATTGTGGTAAATATCGAACAGTTTTATCTTATCTAATTATGATAACTATTTTGACTAATTATGATTATCATTATATAATTAGGTAATGGAAATAGATTCACTTAACTCTAATATAGGTTTACCTCGTTGGGAAGACCTACCTGATATTGACCTTTATATGGATCAAGTCATCAAACTAACAGATAAACATTTATCCCCTTTAGGCGTGAAACCTGTGACCTCAGCCATGATCAACAACTATGTCAAACTTAAGCTCTTACCTTCTCCTAGTGGTAAAAAATATACTCGACTACATGTAGCCTTTATCTTCTCCATCGCGATTCTTAAAGATGTCTTTGAGATCATCCAAATCAGAGAAGGAATTCTCTATGAGACCAAGACTTTAGGACTTAAGCCTGCTTATAATCTCTTTGTGACAGAAGTTGAGAATGCGGTAAGAATGGTGGGCAATCAAGCCCTTCAAGCTCAACCCACGCTCTTACTCCAAGGGGAATTGACTCCATAAAATCGTATCCTAAAATTAGCTGCTTTAGCTTTCGCAAGCCAAAGAGTCGCCAAATATCTGATTCAAATCGAATCTGAAGGAGAAAAGAAACATGATTGAGAAGATTGCCATTTTAACGGATTCAGGAAGTGATGTCCCTAAAGAGATCGTCAAGAAGCTAGGTATCTTCGTTTTACCTCTTCAAGTCAATTATAAGGCACAAAGCTTTTCAGATGGGGTCGATATTGATGCCCAAACCGTTTATGAAGGATTGTCGACTGAAGTCCCTACGACGTCTTTACCTACAGGTAAAGTTGTTTCTGAGACTTTTAGTAAAATAGAAAAACAAGGTTATACCCATATCATGGCGGTTGTCTTATCGTCTGGTCTTTCAGGAACCTACAATATGATTCGTTTAATGGCTGATCAATCAACTCTTCCTATGAAAGTCATTGACTCTAAAAACATAGGCATAGGAAGTGGTCTTAGTGTCATCAAAGCAGCCCAATGGGCCAATGAAGGCTTTAGTTTCGTAGATCTCGCGGATAAGGTAGAAGCCATCATCGAGAAAACGAAAGTCTATTTCGTCTTATCGACTTTAGAGTATCTTCAAAAAGGTGGTCGTATCGGAAAGGTTTCTGCTTTCGTTGGTCAAACCTTAGATCTTAAACCCATCATTACTTGTAATGATGAAGGTATCTATACAACAGTTACTAAAGTAAGAGGTAGAAAAGGTTCCTTAACCAGAATCAAAGAAATCGCGGTAGCGTATGCGGTTGATGGGAAGAATATCAACATTGCCTTCGCTCATGGGAATGCGATGGAAGAAATCATAAAGATTAAAACGGATGTCCTATCTAAAGTTCAAAACGTAAAGAATACTTATTTAGGACCTGTATCACCTGCTTTAGGCGTTCATACAGGACCTGGCTTAATTGGGATCGCAGTTCAGATCGAAGACTAATTCAATAGATTTAGTAATTCTACAATTTCTTATCTATATGTATATCGAAAAAAAGAGATGATTGGATCATCTCTTTTTTCATTTAATATTTGGAAGCTTTTTGACTAAAGGATTGTAAGTGTTTTTCAGAAGCAGCCATAAGAGCTTCAAAGACATCTCTTACATCTTGGGGTAGATCTTCTTGTAGGAAGCGTTCATACATCCCAATGTTGTTGACTTCTGCTTGAACACCTGTTTCATAAGCTTCTTGTAAGGTGCTTGGTAAGGCAACCAAATTGGCTGCGTTGTCAACTGGAACAGCGATATCGTAAGCTTCAAACAAAGGCAGTAATTCTTCAATGTGGGTTACTTCAGCATTGATGATGTTGGCGAAGGGATTAATATTCCCGTAAGCATCTAGAATGATCTCATATTCTTTATGCGCTAGATATTCATCGGTAATGGCCATGGTAATCATTTCTTCAAGGCTATACGAAGCAGCGTCATAGCTTACAGTCGCTTCTGGTGTCTCATACGTTGTGCTCTCATTGACTTGATTGCCAATTCGATCGCTTTGTACTTCATTGGTTTCTGCGAATTGATCGCGACCTCTACCTGCATATTCTTGTTCATTCGATAAGTCGTTTGTGATGATGATCGTTCCCGCTACAACAGCGGTTAATCCTAGTAATCCACCTAAGCTAATCCAAATCATTTTATTTTTCATATTTATTTCTCCAGAGATAAGGTTTTCTTATCTGAGACCCATTTTAGAACTTGTTTATGTCTAAAGTGTCACGAATCTATGTCTTAAGTGAAACAAATACTCTTCTTTTATGATTTATTGATTTTAACATAAAGAGGACTCATGATAAGCCGTGCTATAATTCTAAAAGATAGGGAGTTTTATATGTTAAGCAAATCAGCTCAGATATTAATTTCAGGACTAAAGATGATTCGTCTAAAAGACAGAGTTGATTTTACACGTCCTAGCCAATCAAAAATTCCCCTTGAACCCAAACTTTCCTCAAAATATTCAAGCACCAAGACACAGATCAGAAATCGAAATGTGATTTCCATGAGTTTAAAAGTCAACGCATCAAGTAAACATATTGTTTTCTTTCATGGGGGTGGTTATTCCTTAGAAGCTACGAATCTTCATTTCAATCTCATCAAGAAACTAATAAATCAATCTCATGCGACCATTTCTTTTGTGGATTATCCTTTAGCTCCTGAAGCTTGTGTGGATGAAACCTTAAGTATGTCGATGGAAAGCTATGAATATTTACTCAGCAAATACCCTTCTGATGAGTTTATCTTAATGGGTGATTCTGCAGGTGGAGGATTGGCTTTAGCCTTGGCCCTAAAAATTAGAGACAAAAAACTCAAACGAGCAGAAAAGATCATACTGCTTTCACCTTGGTTAGATCTTGGATGTAATCATCCTAAGATACCAGAGATTGCTTCACTTGATACGATACTTGACGTCTCCTCTTTAAAAAAGATTGGCGATCTGTATCGTAGAAATCATAGTGATACCGATCCTATGGTCTCTCCTAAATATGGACAATATGATGGTTTAGGAGACATCAGTGTATTTGTAGGCACTCATGAGATCTTCTATTATGATTGTGTTGAACTTAAAGATCAACACACTAAAGAGAAGGTAAACATAAGAACTTTCGTCTATGAGGAAATGCCACATGATTGG
Source organism: uncultured Erysipelotrichaceae bacterium (assembly GCA_964643535.1). Lineage (GTDB taxonomy): Bacteria > Bacillota_I > Bacilli_A > Erysipelotrichales > Erysipelotrichaceae > UBA2212. Next base: position 4,786 of record CAZXTB010000127.1, read on the forward strand.
CTTCTACTTCCCATCCCTGAAAGTAAAAAAGCACTCTTAGAAGTCTCTCAAATCATCAATCAATAAAAAAGCAATCCA
>CAZXTB010000128.1:0-4624 GCA_964643535.1 uncultured Erysipelotrichaceae bacterium
TAAATTTCATTTTTTCTCATTTCTGTGCTGACATACCGCATGATTATAACACGGAATGATGCCTTTGTGTAAAACAGTTGAAGTGTGTGGGACCTGGTGTGCCCACCACCAAAAGTCCTGTCCAAAGCATGAGATCATGCGGTTTTATGCGATCTTAAATAAGGTTAATCTGCCCTTATTTCGACATAAAGTGAAAACACTTCCCGCATTCATTATATATAGGGTTAAACTGAATGTATACAAAGAATCCTTGAAGGAGGCCAATATGAACAGAATACCCGTCATTTTGGATGTCGATACAGGTCTAGATGATGCGTTAGCGATCCTTTTAGTGTCTGATTTAGCTCAACTGGAGTTAATTGGAATAGCGTGTGTAAATGGGAATGCCTCTGTAGAAGATACCTATCGCAATACCCGATTTATCGCTAAGCTTTTGAATTTGAAGAGTCCCATCTCTAAAGGGGCTGCTTGTCCAATGATCAATAAAGTTTTACATGCGAAAGAAGCTCATGGATCTTTTGGCTTAGGCAATCTTAAAGTAGAGATGGATCCAGAGAAACACATCTTGCCTGCTTCTCAAATGTATCTGAAAGTGTTGACTGAAGCACTAGAACCTGTGACGATCATCGCAACAGGTCCTTTAACCAATCTCGCTCATTTACTCATTAATCATCCTGAACTTAAGAAGAAAATCAAAATGATCAGTTTTATGGGGGGTTCTCTTACGCAAGGCAATGTGACCCCTTATGCGGAATTCAATACCCATGCGGATCCTGAAGCATTAAATGTGGTATTGAAGTCTGAGGTCCCGTTGATGATGGCAGGACTAAACATCACCAATGATTTAAGAATGAAAGTTGATCCTGTTTTAAAGGTCGTCAAAGTCCCTACAGAAGCTCAAAAGATCTTCATCGATTTCTTAGACTTCTATGCGAACTCCGCTTTTTATCGTCATGAGAATAGAGGCGCTGCCCTTCATGATTCTACTGCGGTTGCGGCTGTAGCCTTCCCTGAAGCTTTTGAGAAAAGCTTAAAGTCGATCATCGTCGATGTCTCAAAAGATGAACGTAGAGGACAAACCAGAGAAGAAGGCGAGAGTCTTAATGTCTTGGTCTTGACAAGCGTTGACCTGAAGTTTATGGTTAATTTAACCGTAGAAAGTATTCATCACTTAAGGAGAACTGAATGAAAAAAATAGTCGTTATTGGATCTGTAAACGTAGACATTGTCTTTCATGTGGAAAACTTCGTTAAACCTAAAGAAACCATCTCTTCTAAGTCTATGGAACGCTTTCTAGGAGGCAAGGGTCTTAATCAAGCCATAGCGCTAAGTAAAGCTTATCCTGAGGTTAAACTCTTCGCCAACATCTCCTCAAAGGATTCCTCACTAAAAGAGGAAATTAGAACTTTTGGGGTAGAGACATCGATGATTGAGAATGTTGATGGGGATACAGGAACTGCGTTTATTCAAGTGGACACCCGCGGAGAAAACTGTATCATCCTTAATAAAGGGGTCAATCATAAGTTTACAAAGGAACGCATCAACAGTGTGATCTCCTCTCTACATGAAGGAGACCTCATCGTTTTACAAAACGAGATCAATGAATTAGAAACCATCATCAAGAGCGCTAAGCTTAAAGGTCTCAAGATTGCGTTTAATCCATCTCCTTTTGAATCTAAGATCTTAGATCTACCGCTTCAAGAAGTAGACTATTTGATCTTCAATGAGGTTGAAGGTAAGATGCTGAGTCATTTCTCAGAGCCGGATAAGATCCTTAAGACCCTTCATAATCGATATCCCAATACCGTCTTGGTTTTGACTTTAGGATCACTGGGGGTTATGGCTCAACAAGCCAATATGACCTATGAGATGAGTGGATTAAAAGTCGAAGCTGTCGATACGACTGCGGCTGGGGATGCCTTACTGGTTATTTCTTAGCGGGTGTTCAAAAAGGACTAAGTGTTGCGGAGGCTTTAGAAATGGCCAATGTGGCTGGAGCATTGACCGTGACTAAGCGAGGTGCTTCTTCATCTATCCCATCCCTTCAAGAAGTATTGGATGCGATAAGCGCTCTAAAACCTACAGCACAAAAGATTACTCAAAATAGTAAGATGTAAACCTAAGAGTCTACGTAAAGACAATTAGATTTGTGATGGTAAAATGGATTCATTATAAATCAGTTCTAATGTAGCACTACATGCATCGTAGGGAACGGGTTCAAATAGAAGAAATAATGTTGTCTCTTGATAATCTTTCTTATAGGCTTGCTTAAGAATGATTTCTTTTAAGATTTCATTGGGGTTGGCACCTGGTTTACAGGAAGGATTTCTATTGGGTTCTTTTTGTCTATCAATAATAACGTCATTTAGAATACTTCTTACTTCGGATAGATTAAGATATCCGCAATTATAAATCATATGAATATCATAAAGATGTCTTGATCTTCTGTTTAGATTTGCCTGCAGGTAGTAGTCGCATATGGCAAAACACTTATCTATAAATGTTCTTTCAATGCTTTGTACGAACATAGAGAATGGACTCAACCCATATCTAATGATAAGGTCTTGTAGTTTGTGTTGGGGATCGTTGAGATAATCATATATGAGACTAGATACAACTCGTTGATGTGATGGGTAAGGGTGATAGGTTACGATGGTCTCTATGATAATATGATTTAGAAGACCTGATTGTTTACTGGATGATTTTGGAGTTAGGATTTCATAGATATTGAAGTCCATTCCAGAGTTTATATCGTTTGGATTTCGAAGTGTTAAACCCAAGCTAAGGATTATTTCAAGGAGTTGTTCCTTTAAGTACTTCCTTTGTCGAATAGGAAGCCTATTTTCATGGTATTCAACCGCTAAATCGATATCTTCAGAAAACCTATGGATTATTCCATAGGTTTTTGATAATGATGTCCCACCTTTAAAAACAATTTTTAATCCATCGATTCTGGCAATCTTTTCAAGAAGCAAAGAGACATAGTAATCCTTCTCTACTTGAGCGACTGAGATAGATCTATCTTCAGCAGTAGCGATAATTAATTCTTTAAAAAGGATCTCGTTTAGGTGTAAGTTCATCCCATACTCTTTCTTTATAAAAAAGGATCTGTGTTCTCAAAGGATAAGAGGTTACACATTCATTGATTTCATCTCGATTTAACTTTGTGTATCCCAAATAGTCTTTTAAAACGTTTATCGTCTTATCAAAACTTAGTTCACTGAATCGATCAAGATTATTCATCAAATCAAGTACTTGAAGCAATTTATAGTTTGAGTTCGTGATGAATACTCTCGGTTTAAGGACTTTAAATCGGCGTTTACCAATTAAGACAATTTTTGATTTCGTAAGCACAGTATTCGTAACGATCGTTGTGATACTCGGAGTTTGAGTGCTGATACCTAATCTATTCGCAAGTTCAAACTCACCGATGTAACCAATAATCGTTTGGTCCTTTGATAAATATTTTCTCTCTATGATGGTATCTGTATCTAAAATTGGTTCCAGTGTTATTCTTGACGGGTTTGGTTTATAATACACACCTCGAGTTGCTCTAAAGAGAACACCATCATCAACCAAACGTTTCAAAGATTGTCTAAGCGTTCCCTCTTTTATATATGGATACAAAATTAAAAGTTCCTGTAATAAAAGAGGTTTATTGATATCTGCTTTATCGATATAGGATTTTAAAGTTATTTCCATAGTTTCTCCCCTATAAAAAGTGTAACATAAAATGATTATTAAAATAAATAAATGTTACAAAGGAAACGATTTAGTTTCAATGTTCTATTAAGTCAAAGAAATACATTCTTATAAGGAACAGTGCTTGAAATTTTAAGGTGATGTGCTACAATATATTAGCACTCACAGTGGTAAAGTGCTAAAAGGAGAACTCATGGCCCAAAAGAAACAGTATAAAGCAGAAACAAAGCGACTGCTGGATCTCATGATCCATTCGATTTACACGCATAAGGAAATATTCCTAAGAGAGTTGATTTCCAATGCCTCGGATGCCTTAGATAAGATCTATCATGCATCCTTACACAACGAGGTTGAGATCGATCGAAGTAAACTAGAGATTAGAATTTCAGTTGATGAGAAGGCTAGAACCTTAACCATTACAGATAATGGGATAGGAATGACCGCATCTGAGATCGAAGATAATCTAGGGGTTATTGCGAAGTCAGGATCCTTTACCTTTAAGAAAGGTTTGAAGGAAGAAGATAAACAAGATGATATCGATATTATTGGTCAATTTGGGGTAGGTTTCTATTCTGCCTTTATGGTGGCTGAAAAAGTTGAAGTTTATTCTCAAAGCGCTAAAGGCGAAGATTCAGTTCGTTTTGAATCTGAAGGTGAAGATGGATATAAAATCGAGACTAATGAAAAGCGTCCGATTGGGACCACCATCGTTTTACATCTAAAAGCCGATGAGGAAGATGAAAACTATAGCCTCTATTTAGAAAACTACGAAATCAAAAACCTAATTAAGAAATACTCAGACTATATTCGTTATCCCATCAAGATGAATGAGGAACAAAGCGACTACGATGAGAAAGGTGAAGTTAAAGAAACCAAGATCGTAGAAGTCACTTTGAATTCGATGATTCCTTTATGGAAACGT
>CAZXTB010000128.1:4638-4859 GCA_964643535.1 uncultured Erysipelotrichaceae bacterium
AATAAGAGTGAACTTAAAGATGAAGACTACAACAGCTTTTATCAAGATAAGTTCAATGATTTCCAAGCACCAACGAAAGTCATCCATACGAATTTAGAAGGGGCTTTAAGTTTTGATGCCTTATTGTTTGTGCCTTCTCATGTGCCTCCTGCTTTCTATACTCAAGATTATCAAGCAGGTCTACAGCTCTATAGTCGAGGGGTCTTTATCTTAGATCACGC
>CAZXTB010000129.1:0-3576 GCA_964643535.1 uncultured Erysipelotrichaceae bacterium
CTCGATATCCCCAACGGTTCCACCAATTTCCGTAATGACCACATCAGCTCCGGATTCTTCTCCAGCCGCATAGATCTTAGCTTTGATCTCATCGGTAATATGGGGAATGACTTGAACGGTAGCGCCTAAAAAATCACCACGACGTTCTTTGGTTAAAACGTTCATATAAACTCTACCCGAGGTAATGTTGGCTGTTTGAGTCAACTCTTCATCGATGAAGCGTTCATAGTGACCTAAGTCGAGATCTGTTTCTGCCCCATCTTTGGTGACGAAGACTTCACCGTGTTGATAAGGTGACATCGTCCCCGGATCTACATTGATGTAAGGATCGAATTTCTGCATGAAGACCTTAAGCCCTCTGTTTTTAAGCAAACGGCCTAAAGAAGTCGCGGTAATACCTTTGCCGATGCCGCTTACAACACCGCCTGTTACGAAAATGTACTTGGTCATAGAAATTCATCTCCTCTCGGGATAAAATAAAAGATGCCCCATATTCAGTGGGGGCATCTGCCCTTTATTATTCTACACTATCGGCGTGCTCTGTTCAAACTTAAAATTATGTGAGATTGGTGAAAGTACGCGATTGTATAAACATCATGACGATCAAATATTGGGCTCATTATTGATACGTGCCCAATATTTGCGATTTTTTGGGCACGTTAGCTTGATAAGCCCAATGTTTCTCATATTTTGGGCATATCTTCAATAGCAGAAATTTGTTTAATTTATTGAACCCATCGTTTATTAATCATCTTAAATAAATAAGTCCATTCTAAAACTTATAGGCACCTAAAGTAACATAGTTTAGATAAGCATAAAAAAAGGGCTTTCGCCCTTATTCTTCTTCTTCTTCTTTTTTAACCCCATCAAAATCGACTTCATCTTCGTTGACGATGTATTCATCATCGTCATCCATATTACTGAATTCTTCTTCGATGAGGATCTTAGACGTATCCACATGAACTTCATGATACGTTCTACGGGTTCTTAGATCCCATACATTGCCTTCTAAAGGCGCAAAACGAACATCAAGCATCAAAGCAGAATAAAACTGTGCTATTTTATTTTCAGCTTGAGAAGTTGTAAACCCCATTTGGGCTACTACGCCATCCCACAACGCAATAAAAGGCACCTCTTTTGTCTTTGACGATAAGATCTCAAACGCTACATCACACATTGAACGACTGGTCATGAACCCTCCTACATTTTTTCTAAAGCTGCGACTCCAATACACTCCAAGGCATTTCTCATTGTGATCTGGGTGGCTTTCACCAAGGCCAGTCTTTGAGATCTTAAAGGTTCTTCTTCCTTTAAGACAACACATTCAGAATAGAAGGCATGAAAAGCGGCTGCCAGTTTTTGTATGTAGAGACATACTTTATGAGGAGCTCTGCTTTCGGCCGCATCCGTTATCATCTGGGGGAAATCCGCCATGAGTTTAATCAAATCGATTTCTTTCTCATGCGTTATTTTTTCAAATGAATTAGGCACAGTCCATTCTCCTTGACGAAGGATGGAACACATACGGGCATGCGCATATTGCGCATAGTAGACAGGATTCTCACTGGATTGTTTAGCGGCCATATCCAAATCGAGATCCATATGAGTATCACTCGCCCGAGATACAAAGTAGTAACGTAACGCATCAACACCAGCCTCATCGATTAGATCTTTAAGGGCAACTGCTTTACCAGTACGTTTACTGAGCTTAAATTCTTCACCGTCTTTGATCATACGCGCCATCTGGATGATGTCGACACTAAGATCTTCTTTCGCATAGCCTAAGGCTTGGAAAGCGGCTTGTAGACGATGGATATACCCATGATGATCTGCCCCCAACAGGTTCACCAATTTATCGTAACCTCTTTGTTTTTTATTGAGGTGATACGCAATGTCAGGAAGAATATACGTATAAGACCCATCTGATTTAACCAGTACACGATCCTTATCATCCTCATAGTCGGTGGTCTTTAGGAATAAAGCCCCTTCCGAAGTGTAAGTATGGCCGTTGGCGATGAGTGTGTCAAGTGATTTGTTGACTAAACCTTGATCGTAAAGCGATTGTTCAGAAGTCCATATGTCAAACTCAACTCTAAACTTCTTTAAGTCTTCCTTTAGTTTATTCGTTTCGGCCAATAAACCAAATTTCCTAAACAAAGGTAAACTTTCGATAAGGTCAAGATCTTTATACGATTCTCCTACTTCTGCTTTTAAATCGGCAGCGATCTCAATCAGATCTTTCCCATGATATCCATCTTCAGGAACTTCCTGTTTGATTCCACAAGCTTGTAGATAGCGGGCTTGAAGAGACCGCGCCATATTGTTGATTTGATTGCCTGCGTCATTTAGATAATACTCACGGGTCACTTTAAATCCGGCCATCTTCATGATACGAGTTAAAGAATCCCCAATGGCAGCGCCTCTGGCGTGCCCTGGATGAAGATCCCCAGTCGGATTAGCAGATACATATTCGATGTTGTACCACAATGGGTTTTCTTGAACAGTTTCCCCATAAGATGCATCTGCTTTAAGAATGGTTCCTATCATCGACGAAAGAAACAATTCATCCATCTTAAGGTTGATGAAACCAGCCCCAGCGATTTCCGCAGATTTGATTCCAGCATTTTTAAAATCAATCGAATCGATTAAGGTTTGAGCCAATGCTCTTGGATTGCCTTTTAAGATCTTAACCAGTCTCATGGCGATATTGGAAGAATAATCCCCATGTTCTTTTAACTTAGGAACTTCGATGATGATGTCTTCTAAGGGTAGATCAAGCAAAAAGGCTTTCTTAACCGCATGTTGAAGTTCATTTTTTAATGCTTGTTCAATGATGTTCATGCTTGTGCCCCCTTGATGATATACGTTAATGTTTGATGTGTAATGATGGCACCATCCATCAGTAACTGATAGGTCACTGAAATGGTGTTGGACTCTATAAGCACCTTCAAGGTCTTAACTTGTCCACTTAGGCTTCCTTCATCACTGATGACTGTGAAAGACCCTAAGCCTTTTAAATTAAAATGTATCTGTGTTTTCCAAGCTGAGTTTCTTTTAAGAGTCAGCGTTTCTTCTTCAATCATAAATTCTACTTTAGTCAAACCGTCGTTTTCAAGATAAGTGAAAAATCGGGGATCGTATTGTTGATGGGCTAAAAGTTCATAAGACTGAGACGTATCATGATCAAGATGATCGATGATCTGAATATGAAGTAAGACAGGGTGACTGCTCATTTAATAACCTTTTACCTGTAAGCATTATAAATAAACCACACCAGTTGTCAAGTTAAACACGCACATTGTTTAAAGTTTATCAAGGTAGCTTGAAATCGATGGGCTAAGGCGAAGTAATAAAAGAAGATGCTAACTTAGGTTTATCCTAAATTCTCATCTTCTAAGTGGTTTAAACGAGGATTCTTAAGCCTAATCATTTAATCCTTTCCCATCCATAATCTGTTCAATACTCTTTTCAATACGATTGGTTCTTGTAGAGGATTGTTTAGATCCTGAGAAATAAAGCAGATAGGCTCTTTGTCTTCCTGGAGTTAAGGCATAAAACGCTGTTTTAAAATCTGAC
>CAZXTB010000129.1:3586-4817 GCA_964643535.1 uncultured Erysipelotrichaceae bacterium
AGGTACAGTGAACTCAGAAACTTTTTTAAAAGGCACTTCTAATCCTGCTTTCTCAACTTCAATGGCTTCTTTTAGATAAGCTCTGATGTTTTCTTCTTGATCAAGAATATCTTGAAGGGAAGTAAAACGAATCTGTCTTCCTGCTTGAACATTCTCTGTTTGTTGAATCAAGATTTTCTTTGGATCCTTAAGTAAGGATCCTTTAATGAACAGTAATGCACAATAAGATTTAAACCCATGCATCAAAACAACATTCCCATCATTTATGGTGTAGCAAGCTTGGCCCCATTTTAATTCTTCAGTCATTTCTGTCTCAAGAATGATCTCTCTTAATTTCGTAAATTCTTTTTCCCAAGGTTCACTTCTTTTTAGAAATGCATCTACTTTAGGATTGGTTACTCTATTGGTCATTTTATTTAGCCTCTTGTTTCTGTCCATTTGATAAAGCGATTTCTTCAGTTGAATTATCATCCTTAACTATGGTTCTGTCTACTAAGATGAACTTATGATTATAAAGACTAATCATTATTTAGAATTACTCTGGACAAGCTGAACCAATATCACTTCTTGTATCAAAATGATCTTTGTAAACATATATAAGAACACTATTTATCTTTGCTTTCTCTGAATCGATCCACTTTATTGCGAGTTCTCCACAACGAGTTGAATAAAACACACGGCTTCTTAAGACTTTTCCATCAAGATCTTCTAAATCAACTTTAACTGTCCAAGTACAAAGAGCTCCACAATTCCCAATGTATCCAACTAAAACCCTATCATGATCTTCATTGTATACTCTTGTGATCTCTTGATAGTCCAGCCTATCAGTGAAAAAAATATACTTTACTAACAAAACAAAAATAAACAAAAATAGAAAAAAAAGGATTAAGAGCAGTTTCTTTTTAGTAAAAATAGCCATTGTTTCTCCAATTAATTCCTCTCTGAATTGCATTTTGATCTGTTGGATTATCAAAGTAAGTCGAAACCCAAGACCAGTAGACTTGATTATCAAGAATACTTGCTAAACCCGCAAAAGACTTAAGAATTGATGCTGAAAATAAAGCTGATCCAACATATCCATAATGTATGTTTCCTATATCTTGAGCTTGAATAGAGTAATAGGTGTTGTTTATTTTTATGTTTACCTTAGTTGAGTAACTTGAACAGAGGAGTTTATTGCGAGACGGAGCCGCTGGGCGCGGTGCTCAAGTCGCTCGAGCTGCGGCCGGAG
>CAZXTB010000130.1:0-2846 GCA_964643535.1 uncultured Erysipelotrichaceae bacterium
CAAGCGTTTATTAGAATCCGCTTATGGACGTCAACAATCTGAGATCTCTAGACTTGAAGACTTCGTTGCTCGTAATAAGGCCAACGTCGCAACTGCCAATATGGCCAAATCTAGACAAAAGAAGCTCGATAAAATGGATCGTATAGAATTGGCTCCAGAAAAGCCTCAACCTGTGTTTAATTTTAAAATGTCTCGAACCTCAGGAAAATTGATCGTAGAAACCAACGACTTGGTCATTGGTTATGAATCTCCTTTAACTCGTCCTTTGAAATTTACGATTGAACGTGGTCAAAAGATTGCCTTAACAGGCGCCAATGGTTTAGGTAAGACCACTCTACTAAAAAGTATCTTAGGCTTAATAGAACCTTTAGAAGGTAAGATCGAACAAGGAGAGTATCTCTTTATCGGCTATTTCGAACAAGAACAAAAGAAAAACAGTAATCTAACCTGTATCGATGATGTTTGGCAAGCTTTCCCTTCATTTAATCAACTGGAGATTCGTAATGCCTTAGCTAAAGTGGGTTTGACACGTCAACAACTTGAATCTAAGATCAGTGTCCTCAGTGGTGGTGAACAAGCCAAGGTAAGACTCTGTAAGATTCTTCATACCCCATCCAATGTCTTGGTTCTTGATGAACCTACCAATCACTTAGATATTGATGCAAAAGATGAACTCAAGAGAGCGCTTATCGAGTATAAAGGAACCGTTCTATTGGTTTGCCATGAACCAGAGTTCTATCAAGACATTGTCAGTGAAGTTTGGAATGTTGAAAGCTGGACAACAAAGATCGTATAAACAAAAGTGACCTATTCTATAGGTCACTTTTTAATGAAAACATAGAATTAATTAAATTCTGTTCTATAATGAGTTTAGTGAAGATGAGTATGGAGGACCATTTATGACAAAACGTTTCGCTTGTCTTGGATGTGCCATGAACACTCTTTTGGGGTAAGGGACTGATCAATAGATCAGTCCATGCCTCAACGATCCAATTAGAAAGAAAGGACAAACCTAGGTTTTTCTAATGAGAAAAATCATTTTCATTTTATTTTTAATGGTTGGATTATGTCTCAACTCTAGTTCAGTGAAAGCTGATACTTCAACTGTTGAAGTCAATAAAATGACAGTTGAAATGGATGTGGAAGAGAATGGTTTAGTTCATATCAACACCATAATGAATGTCAATTTCTTAGTCCCTCAGCATGGACTAATACTATGGCTTCCTCAAAAGTATGATGTCATGTGGGACCTTGATGGGGAAATCATCGAAAGATCCTACCTCTTCCCAATTTCTTCAATTATAGTAAACGATGAACCTTATATTGTTAGTGAAGAAAATAATGGTCTCATTAAGATACGCATCGGATCTGATATCCAAACCTATACTGGTGAGAAAACTTATGAATACACTTATGATTTAAAACTAAAAGATCTTGATCTTAAAGGAAAGCAGTTCTTCTATATGAATATCGTTGGAACTGATTTTAAGATGATCATCCATCAAGTAGATTTTAAAATCACTTTACCTAAAGGATGGCCTCACGATGTTTCTATGACAGTCGGTTTAAAGGGCTCAACAACACCTCTATCATCCTATGAAATCAATGGTAATGTACTAGAAGGAAGCTATACTGAAGGACTTAGTCCCAATGAAGGCATAACCATTTTTACCTTACTCAGTGACAAGGGAGATTACTTTGATTTCACAGGGGATAATCATCCTTGGTTAGGCTTGATTATGATGGGCGTCTTAAGTCTTATTATTTCTTTTATATACCTTAGATATGGTCGAGATGAGCCTTTGATCATTACGCCTGAGTTTGATCCTATTCCTGGACTTAGTGTTTCCCAAATCGGTTATATTGTTGATGGGGAAACCACAGTCAGTGACATTATGGCTTTGGTAATTGAGTGGGGATATAAAGGTTATCTTCGAATCACTGAAAATGATTCTGATGGTTTCTTTTTAACTAAAATAAAAGATATTAATAAAAATGAAATAGAGGCAGACCAGTATTTCTTCAATGAGATGTTTTATACAAAAAATGAAGTATCTTCTCTTGAACTTCAAGAATTCATTCCCAATCATGCCTTAAAAGCAGCTTCTCTAATAAACAACTATTTTGAATCCAATGATGAAAACCAAATATATGACATCAAATCCAATACCTTAAAATATGGATTAGCATCCTTATTAATGTTTCCATTAGTGGTAGAGTGCGTCATTAACATTTATTCTGTATGGATTGAATCCTCTCTTATAGGTGCTTTTAGCTTTGGATTTTATCTTTTGGGTACTGTGTTATTTATCGTCTTCATCTATTACATTCAACATTGGAATGCAATGACCAAACATAAACAACAAGTATGGATCTCAATTTTGGCTACTTCAACCTTATTCATATTTATTGGGGTTGCTTTGATATATTTCAATATCTTGAATAAGTTTGATGTTTATATACTTCTAAGATATATCGTAATCACCTTATTGATACTCACCAATTTAGGAATGATTGTCTTTCTAGATCGAAGAACCAAAAAAGGAACGTATTTAATGGGTAGAGTCCTGGGGTTAAAGAACTATATTGAAAACGTTGAGAAAGATAAACTAGAAGCTTTGGTTTATGAAGACCCCACTTACTTCTTTAAGCTCTTGCCTTATGCGGCTGTATTGGGAGTTAGTGATGTATGGAGTAAGAAGTTTACTCACCTGATCATTAAGAATCCACCTTGGATTCTAGATACTTATTCAAAATATCAAACATTCGACCTTTATAGACTCACTAGAATGCTTCAACACTCTTTTACTTCTTCATCTCATTCTTCTTCTCATCAGAGCTCTACC
>CAZXTB010000130.1:2856-3914 GCA_964643535.1 uncultured Erysipelotrichaceae bacterium
GAGGTCATTCAGGTGGGGGTTTTGGGGGTGGTGGTGGAGATAGTTGGTAATGATTAGTGGTATGTTTCTTTTTAGTAGAAAACCACCTTTAGTAAGAAAGGAGTAAACATGAATTTATTATCGACCTTAGATCTATCGAATATAGCCCTAATTTCGGTATTTCTTTTTACCTTAGTCTCCATCTTAACCATGCGTATTATCGGGAAAAGAGTTAGGTACTTTAAAACGATAGAGTTTAAGCCTCCTTCAAATTTAAGTGTATCTCAAGTTGGTTATATTCTCGATGGCGCCATTAGCAATCAAGAAATCACAGCGCTCATCATCGAATGGGCTTATAAAGGATACATCAAAATTACGTACTCAGATGAACATCTGGGCACCTTTATACTAAAGAAAATAAAAGACATCCCAGTCACTGAATTTGAGCCTGATCGAATTTTCTTTGAATCCCTTTTTAGTCAATCAGATGAGATTCATTCTAGAGATATCCAATTGGATTATTTTGACCAGATCCAAAAAGCCAAAATTGATATCCTTGCTTACTATAAGACCCATAAAGAAGATCAGATTTTTATCGTCGACGCATGGAGTAAACGACTATTAACTCTCACCATTATGATCCCATTATGCTTCTATACATTCGCTCAAATTAAAGTCATAGATCCTGCTTTTAAAATCAATATGGACTATCTCATTTATGAGTATTTGATAGGTACTTTTCTTGTTTATTGGTGGTCTCGAATCATTAAAAATAGGTATGGGCTAAGTAAAGAAAAACAAATCGTTAGTGTTGCCTCGTGTACTTCCGTTGGACTTATGTTTTATTTCATAATCATTATCACCCTGTTTACTTTTTCTAATAATGTCAGTTTGCTTGTTTTAGGGAAGTCAGTATTCGTGATTCTATTAACCTGCTTCAGTTCTGTGGTGATCTCTTTACTAGACCATCGTTCTAGAAAAGGAGCTGAGTTATTGGGTAAGATTCTTGGCCTCAAAGAATTTATTGAGACTTCTGAAATCGATCGAATCATTGAATTAACGAATGAAGATTCTCAGTT
>CAZXTB010000130.1:3924-4816 GCA_964643535.1 uncultured Erysipelotrichaceae bacterium
ATTGCCTTACGCTACTGTCTTTGGCTTGACTGATTTATGGTCAAGTAAGTTTGAGTTTGTCCCAAAAGTAAAGGAAGGATCGGATGTCTTGGATTCATTGCCCACATATGATCCTCTCATGCTGAAAGACTTAGGACTCTTGATCAACTTAGGTCATATCGCTCAAAAGAACTTCGAGGTTTCTAAAACTTTTTCTCAACTGTCTAAACCAGATGGTCATTATGATGCCTTAAAAGACAACCCAAGAACCCCTGTTCCTCATCTAGGAGGAATACAATCCAAAGGCAGTATTCGAGGCATCTTTGAAACCATCGACTTCTTCTCGAGCTTATTCTCCGGAGGTGGCTTTGGTGGGGGTGGTGGACATCATTGGTAAATAAAAATTGACTCATATTGAGTCAATTTTTTTAGTTAGAGGATAAAAGAAGTAAATCTGTTAATTGCCAAGATCCATTGATCTTGGTCATATAGACCTTATAGTATGGATGCATGACTCTGGTCTTAACCACCCCAACCCAAGTTGAAGTCAAGGTATAGGTTAGACTCACATCTGCAGAATAGGCATTAGGTCCGTATTGAACGAAATTTTCTGCCTTAAGATCCGCAAAACTTTCTGAGATAAACGGATATCTAACGCTTAGGTCGTAACTATTCACCAAGGATACGATATGAGATCCAGGATAAGCATAATCATTCAAGAATGCACTACGAGAAAGATAAGGAATTCCCAATAGACGCGTATGAGCTTTCATCGCATTGATCCCAAAAGTCGACATCTCATCTTGTAGCTCTTGAGTTGGTCTATACACAACAGTATAGGTATATTTGAGTGGGTCATAAACCACTTCTGCGTCTTGCCCATCAATCGTTACAGAGGATATAAATTGGAAAT
>CAZXTB010000131.1:0-1282 GCA_964643535.1 uncultured Erysipelotrichaceae bacterium
TGGCTTTGGTGAGAAATGCGCTAATAGTTCATCAAGATCAGCTTTTCTTTCTTCTGGAAAGCTTTGAATTGCTATATCAAATGCTTCATCCATCATTGCTGATTGTTTGGTTTCGTCGATAATGTTCTCAGTAGATGCAGGGTCTTTACTTAGTACATAGGAATAGCTTCTCACCAAATCAAGACAGAAAGAGTGAATTGTTGTAATTTGTGCTTGAGGTAATAGACTCAATTGTTCGTATAGGAAGGTGTCCTTGGTTTCTTCATAGGCCTTCGTCAATTTTTCTTCTAGTTTTTCTTTGAGTTCTGCTGCCGCATCTTTTGCGAAAGTTACGGCAATGATACTGGTTACTGAAATTCTATCTTTTTGAATACGATCCAAAAGTCTACCAATTAAATTGGTTGTTTTACCTGCTCCCGCGGAAGCACTTACCAATACATTGTGATCTCGAATCTCTCGGGCTTCCAAATATGGATTTTTACTCATGATGTTTCTCCTTTGGTTGCTCTTAAAATTGAATCTGCAATATTGATGCGGGATGGATTTTCAGCTTTTCCTTTATACTGACAGAAATGACTGTATGGACAGAAAGTACATGCTCCACCAACATTGGTCTTTTCGATTCTTCCATGGATAAGATCATTGATCATTCCGGCGTATAAATTTCTTAGTTGATCATATATCTTTTCGGCGTCAAATCTGTTATCAATACTATAACTTCCATCCTTAATGATGTCCGTTCCTACAATATGAGTTCCCAAAACATCAATCTTTGAAACATCAGTGATATCCTCTATTCGCTTCTTACCACTAGGAATCATATTGATTTCTGCTGTTGTCCATCCATTTAAACGTCGTCCTGTAAACCAGCTCTCATCTGGATTAAAATCTTTCGTGAGCTCCGGTTTCCCGATCTTATACTTAAATTCATACATATTTGAACTCTCTTGTCCAAAACTAAAATAATACATACCATATGGTTTTCCCAATGTTAAGTACTCATCACTTATCCACATATAGGTTGGCAATTGAAGTTTTAACCCAGCCATTACTTCAGCATCTGTTAGAGTTTTCGTTGAACTCTTATAGTCAATGATGATAAAACCATCTTTTGGTAGTAAGTCAATTCTATCAATATATCCTTTTAAATGTAGTTTCTTAGTCATCCCCAAATCAATCACAAAATTAAACTCTTTTTCAACTGCATAGGGTGCAAATGCTGTAGATTTTTCTCGACTAACCAAGAATTCGAGACTTAACTTCATTTGAGTTTTTGTACGAT
>CAZXTB010000131.1:1292-4438 GCA_964643535.1 uncultured Erysipelotrichaceae bacterium
TTGGTAATGGTGAAATTATCTTCCCCGTTTAATCCAATCCCTGAGTTTAGAAAGTAACGATAGGGGCAATGAAAGAAGTACTCTAAAGTACTAACACTTCCATATAGTTCATCGTTTTTAAAGAAAATCTCTTCTGCGTTCTGAGTGGATAATTTGACTTGTTTAGACTTGGTTTGATTTTCTTTCTCTATCAGCTTCCAACGCTCGGCGATACCTTCAGAACTACTGGATCCAAAATAGGTACTTAATTCATTGGGGAATTCTTTTTTCTTCCCATCATAGCCCCCTAAAGGATAAGAATAAATGACCTCTTCAAAAGACTTCCTAAGTTTCTCTAAAGTATGTTTATGATGATCGTAACGCTCACGCGCATCGTTGACGATGTTCAAACGATATTCATCATTAAATAGACCACCATTAACTGGATTTTGAGGATAAAACTCTTGTGTACAACTTAAAATAAACACACGTTTTTTATGTGGAATAAATGAATGCTTAAGATCTGTTAATATAACCCCACCTGATTGCTTATTCGAAAGGGTCAGTTTAGATAAAGCAAACAACAGATGTGGATAAGGGTCCTTCATTGTTTTTAGAGAAGGATGAGCCGTTTCTAAGGTTTGTTTTACCTTATTGATGCTTTCTACTTCTTCATCACTGAAATTCTTAAAGAAGCTCACATATAGATTGAAGATGCCTTCGACAAACAAAACGTAGTCACTGGATTCAATTTCTATGAGTTTTTTTAATTGAGGTCTAATTGTTTTTAAACCTCTTTCTGCTTTCTTCTCAAGACTCATGAATTGAACAGCACTTCTATCCCCAAAGATTTCTTTAAGAGCAGTCGTCTCAAAAGCTGAAGACACATGAGTTAACGTCTCCATGACTTCAGAAAGCTCAAATCGGAAAGTCTTCAGATACTCCATCAATCCTAAACGATCTTGAATCTCAATCAAGTCATTTTGAATCAGCTTGATAAGATTCTTATTAGAAGGTTCCAGCTTAAGATTTATCAGATCTTGAACTAGTCTAAAAGCAGAGTTCGTTTTATGCTCATTGACTCTAAAGTAAGGCACCTTATGATGAAGTAAGAAGCTTTCAACCTGGCTTTCTAGACTTGGATCCATACAGACAATGACTTGGTCTTCATAAGCCATCTCATCTTCTAAAATCATCTGAACACAAGCTTGAGCTTCTGATCGTGGATTATTGGCGTAATAGGCTTTGATTAAGGGATTCTTATCTGAAAAGGCATTGACCTTTAATCCTTGCTTCTCCCAATCTTTGATTCTTTTTTGAATGGGATACGCATAAAAATTATCCGTGAGTTCAGTATGACTCAGATCTAGCTTTGAGGCATTTTCCCATTGTCTAAATCGACGATCAAAGCCTTCTTTGGATAAAATCAAAGCGATGGCTTTCTTAAGTTCGCTTTCCTTTTTATTGCGGTCAGGCAATTGATCAAGGGTCCAGCCTTCATCCGCCATGAGATTGATGAATTCTAGTAAAGACTCTACGGTAATGGGGAAACTTAAGATGGTTTTTAATACGTCAAAATGGTGAGCTTCTTTCTCAAGCAGCGCAACACATTTAAACCACGCATCATTCTTCTCATCTTTTATTAATGTATTGAGAAAAACATTCAAAGAGACAAAGTTAGTATCCGCAATCGTGGATTGATCTTTTAAACGTCTCATCAAGATACTTTGACGAGCTTGTTTTTCTAATATAACAGTTTTATGGTTTTGAGTCATAGGTTCACCTGTTCTTATTATAACGGAATAAAGAGATAAAGCCTAAAGTGATGGGTAAACTGTCCACAATTATGGATACAAAAAGGAGCTTTCGCTCCTTATTTATATTTGATTTTATAGACCAAGACGATGGAGGCAAAGATGAAGGTTACGATGTTGGCCAAGATGACGGCTAAGTCATTGATGATGAACCCATGAACGGTCCATAAGGCAACCCCTAGGACAAACATAGAATACATAACCAAGGATATTCCAGAAGTATCCTTCGTCTTCATGACTTGAAGCGCTTGTGGGACAAAAGAAGCACTGGTCAATATAGCTGCGACCATCCCGATGTATTGGGTCATCTTATTTATCGTTAAAGAGATTATAGATCTCTGAAACAGAGGTATGGTGTTGAATGGCTTGGATGGTTTTCGCCAACATATACGCAATCGAAATCTGTTTGATCTTAGGCTCAGCTCGTTTCGCATCATTCAACGGGATAGAATTGGTGATGACCAATTCTTTGATCTTAGAATCATGAATGCGTTGGACTGCATTCCCTGAAAGTATCCCATGACTACACGCACAATAAACTTCTTTGGCACCATTCTTATACAACATATCGACTCCACCTAATAAGGATCCACCCGTATCGACGATGTCATCGACGATGATGGCGATCTTCCCATTGACGTCCCCGATTAAATTAAGGGCTTCTGCGACATTGGGTTGAGTACGACGTTTATCGATGATCGCGATGGTGCTGTTGTCGATGTATTCTGCTAAGTTACGAGCTCTTGTCGCTCCTCCATGATCAGGAGATACGATAACGACTTCTTCTTTGAATTTCTTGGTTCTAAAATACTGTCCTATCATCGCTACACAAGTCAAATCATCGATGGGGACATTGAAGAAGCCTTGGATCTGAGGCGCATGTAGATCTAAGGTGATGATACGATCAGCTCCTGCGACCTGTAGTAGATCAGCCACTAATTTTGCGGTAATGGGCTGACGTGGTCTTGCCTTACGATCTTGTCTAGCGTAGCCATAATACGGCATAACTACCGTAATATATTCCGCTGAAGCTCTTTTTAAGGCATCTAAGGCAACCAAGACTTCCATCAAGGTTTCTGAGACAGGTGCACAAGTCGATTGAATCAAGAAGACATGTCGTCCACGAACTGTTTCTTCGGGTTCAACGATGATTTCTCCATCGGCGAAGTGCTTAACTGAACACTTTCCTCGTTTAATGCCCAAATGGACGCAGATCTCATCGGCGAGCTCT
The DNA here is from genome assembly GCA_964643535.1 of uncultured Erysipelotrichaceae bacterium. Classification (GTDB taxonomy): domain Bacteria; phylum Bacillota_I; class Bacilli_A; order Erysipelotrichales; family Erysipelotrichaceae; genus UBA2212. Next base: position 4,317 of record CAZXTB010000131.1, read on the forward strand.
ACACTGGAAGATAATGCGAATACAATGGTGTCGTTCATGGTGTTCCCCTATTTCTTTTGAATGTATTTCAACCCTAAACCGGGTTTATTCTCTTGACGTTGACGAGCGATGGCCAAATCATT
>CAZXTB010000131.1:4448-4743 GCA_964643535.1 uncultured Erysipelotrichaceae bacterium
CTCAGGCACATCTTGATCAACTGTAGATCCAGCCGCTATGACCGCATTCTTACCGACTTCTATCGGTGCGATCAGATTCACATTGGATCCAATAAAGGCATGATCACCAATCTTAGTTTTAAACTTATGTTTCCCATCATAGTTGACCGTAACGACGCCACAACCGAAGTTGACATCTTCACCTACTTCTGTGTCTCCTAGATAAGTCAAATGAGCACATCGTGTATTCTTTCCTAACTTCGCATTCTTCATCTCAACGAAGTTCCCTATACGATTCCCATCGGAGATCTCAGTA
>CAZXTB010000132.1:0-4710 GCA_964643535.1 uncultured Erysipelotrichaceae bacterium
ATACCTATTATGGGGAATATCTTTCTCATGCGACGGTTATTAAACGTTGCTATGACTTGGTAGGGGATAAGAAGATCTTTCACTTTGGGTTAAGAAGTGGAGCCAAGGATGAGTTTGTTTTCGCTCAAGAACACAATACGATAGAGAAACATAGTTGTAAGACACTTGATAAGGTCTTACCTTTATTAAAAGATAAACCTGTCTATATTACCATCGACTTGGATTGTATGGATCCTTCTTTCTTCCCAGGAACTGGGACACCAGAAAGCGGAGGCATCAGTTTTATGGATCTCTTAGATTCTATACTTAAGATGAGCCATTTAAAGGTCGTAGGGATGGATCTTAATGAGCTCTCTCCGATGTATGATTTATCTCAAGCCTCGACGGCTTTAGCGTGTAAATTGACCCGAGAAAGCTTGATTGCCTTAACGCTTAATCGACAAAAATAAAAGACCTTGGAACTTAATTCCAAGGTCTTCTTTTAAACTAAAGCAGCTAAGATATCTTTTTCTAAGGTTTCTGGTTCAATCGTAGGCGCAAAACGCTTGATGAGTTTTCCGTCTTTCCCAACCAAGAACTTCGTGAAGTTCCAAGGAATGGATTTAACCAATGCCTTGTCTTGTTTCTTTAAAAGCTTATAAAGCTCGATACTGTCTTTCCCATTGACGTTAACTTTCTTAAACAAAGGGAAAGTGACCCCAAAGTTGATCTCACAGAATTCCATAATGTCTGCTTCATCTCCAGGTTCTTGATGGGCGAACTGATCACAAGGAAAACCTAAGATGACCAAGCCTTGATCTTTAAACTTCTTGTGTAGGGCCTCTAGTCCCTTGTATTGAGGCGTAAAGCCACATTTAGAGGCAGTATTCACAATAAGGACAACTTTGTCTTTTAATTGACTAAAGTCATAGGATTGGCCATTGGCCAAAGGATAATTCAATTCATAAAAAGTCATTTTTTCTCCAATAAGGATTTAATATCCTTCAGTATACTCAATTCATTCTCTACAGGTGCACTTGGTTCAGGTGCTTTGGCTTCTTCTTTACGTTTCATTTTCGCTAAAGCTCTGATCATTAAGAAGATCGATAAAGCGATGATGAAGAAGTCGAGGGTGTTTTTTAGAAAGTTTCCGCTTAAGATGGCAACTTCTGCTTTGGTTTCAGTTGCAGCAACCAAAACGAATTTAATGTCTGAGAAGTTTAGACCCCCAGTCATCACAGAAACGATTGGCATGATGATGTCGTTGACCAGCGAAGATACGATCTTCCCAAAAGCAGAGCCCATTATGACCCCTATGGCGAGATCTAAAACATTCCCCTTCGATGCGAAATCTTTAAAGTCTTTTAGAAATTGTTTCATGGTAATCCTCCAATTTTATTATAACCCTATGGTAGAATAAAAACACGCGAGGTACTCATGGAAAAACTGTGGATCTTAGGACCCCTTGTCTTCTTAGCAGGTTTTATCGATTCAATCGCAGGAGGCGGAGGTCTTATTTCTTTGCCTGCCTATATTTTTGCGGGAATACCGATACACCTAGCGATGGGAACCAATAAACTGTCTTCTTCGATCGGAACCTTTAGTGCTTCGATTACTTTTTTTATTCATAAAAAGATATGGATTAAACTGGCTCTTGTGTCGGCTTTCTTAGCCTTGATTGGCTCTTGGATTGGGGCTTCCTTAGCGATGGTCTTTTCTGATGCGAGTTTAAAGACAGTTTTGATCATTGTCTTACCGATCATGGCTGTTTTTGTCTTATGGCCAAGAAAAGAAAAGATCCTGACACCTAAAGATAAATTCCCATGGATTCAGATCAGTCTCCTTACGTTTTTAGTGGGAATGTATGATGGCTTTATAGGACCAGGGACAGGGAGTATGTTGATCTTTGGTTTTGTGAGCTTTCTTGGGATGAGTTATACTCAAGCTTCTGCCAACGCAAAGATCGTTAACTTAGCTTCTGGGATCGCAGCTTTAATAACCTTTAGCTTTAGTGGTCAAGTGAATCTCGTCTTAGGTTTGGCAGCAGCTTGTTTTTCGATCGCAGGCAACATCTCAGGATCTTTACTCGCAGTAAAATTCGGAAAGAAACTGATTCAGCCTTTGTTGATCATTGTATTTGGGATCCTAATGATCAAAATGATCATGGATGTATTATAAGGAGCGCTATGAGACTCACCATCATTGATTTTGAAACCGCGAATAATCATCCTGCGAGTGCCTGTAGTATTGGATTTGTCGTCTTTGAGGATGGGGTCATCCTTCATGAAGCCGTCCATTTGATCAAGCCATCCAAGGCTCATGGTTTTTTTGAACCTTTCAATATTTCGATTCATGGGATAGAACCTGATCAAGTTGAGAATGAACCTCACTTTGATGAACTATGGCCTCTTTTATTGCCTTGGTTCAATCAAAGTCTATTGGTGGCTCATAATGCGATGTTTGATATGGGTGTCCTGAATGCTTTGATCAGTGAGTATGGGATCTCTAAACCTTTATGTAACTACATCGATACAGTAGAAATCGCTCGCAGAATGTGGCCTTTTCTTCCCAATCATCGACTAAATACAGTTTGTGAATACTTAGGGATCGAACTAAATCATCATGAGGCCCTCAGTGATGCGCGAGGTTCTGCTTTGATTTTGATGAACGCTATGGTTGAGGTCAATGATTTCAACATCAATTCATTTATTAATCATCTAAAACTGAAAGAAAAGTCACTGTAAGAACATTCTTGTTTACATTTTCCTTTTCATCTTTTACAATGAAGGATGAGGTGCCTATGAGTCAACTAGAAAACAATGCCTTCTTTTGGCAAAAACTGGATACGCTTTATTTCTCTTCCTCGATTGTGATCACTCAACCTTCAGGGTCTGCCCATCCACAATATGGGAATTTAGTCTACCCTGTCGATTATGGTTACTTAACCGATACCCTTAGTCAAGATGAGACGGGGATCTCCATTTATAAAGGAACCTTATCGGCCAATCAAGTGAATACGATCATCATCGCTGCAGACATCTTAAAGAAAGACATCGAAGTTAAATTTCTCGTTGGGTGTTCAATAGCGGAAGAAGAGTCCATTTTAAGGTTTACCAATCAGACGGATTTCCAAAAAACCATCTTACTAAGAAGGGGTATGGAAGTCCCGTCTTGGGGATTCTCCGAACAATAAATGTCCGTTAAGGACATTTTTAATGCTATGCAAGTAAAAATAGAAAAAGCTGGAATAAACGGAGAAGGAATTGGCTATATCGATCGTAAACCTGTCTTCATCGATGGGGTTTTACCTTATGAAATCGCAGAAATAAGAATCACTGAAACCAATGAAAAATACATGAAAGGGGAACTCTTACGATTGGTTAAACCCAGTCCTTTTAGAGTAGAAGCCCCGTGTCCAGTTCAACATGAATGTGGAGGCTGTGCTTTGATGATTGCGAATGTGCCTCATCAAGAAAAGCTTAAACTGGATAATCTTAAACAATCCTTGATTAAGTATATGGGAGATGTCGATTTTAGATTGATCAAACCCTTAGTCAGTAATCCTGTCCCTTTAGGGTATAGAAATATGTTGAAGTTGCCTGTTAAAAGTGAAAAAGGAAAACTGGTGAGTGGATTATATTCAACCAACACCAATCACTTCGTTAAAGCAGACCATTGTTTGATTCATTCAGATCCTTTAGAACGTGTTAAGACAGCGGTTTTAGCCTGTTTAGATGAGCATCATGAAGAAGCCTTTAGTTTTGAATCCATGAATGGGATAAGATATCTTATCTTAAGAGGCTTTGAGTCTCAATTTCAATTGACCTTGGTCGTAGGAAACAATGTCTTAAGCGATGAAGTCATCCATGACTTGATGAAGGTTCCAGGAATCGCATCCGTCTATCTCAGTGTCAATACAGATCGTCATTCTCATGATCCTTTTGGACCCATCTTGATTCATAAAGCAGGTCTTAAAACGATTCCTGTCTTCTTAAATGGGGTTCAATATGAACTTTCGCCTACTGCTTTCTTTCAATTGAATACGGTTCAAGCTTCAGCCCTGTTTACGAAAATCGTCAATCTAGTTAAGATTGAAGATGTGGTTTTGGATGCGTATTGTGGGGTAGGAGCGATGAGTTTACTCATGGCTAAAAAGGCTAAGAAAGTCATCGGTTTAGAAATCAACAAAGAATCAGTTAAAGCTGCGATTGAAAACGCAGAGATCAATAAGATCATCAACGTAGACTTCTCTTGCGGAGATGTTCAAAAAGTATTGCCTTTGGTTTTAAAGACTGAAAAGATCTCCGTCTTGGTCATGGATCCTCCTCGAAGTGGATTAAGTGCCCCAATGATCGATACCTTACTCAACTCCAATATTCCTCATTTGATCTATGTCTCCTGTAATCCTTCGACTTTAGCGAAGAATATGGCTGAATTAAAAAAGAAGTATGAGATCGTGTCTCTTACTCCTTTCGATTTATTTACACAATCTCCTTTATTAGAAGTCGTAGCTGATCTACGCTTAATTAAATCAGTTTAAAGTGTTTTAAGCCGTTATAGATTCCATCTTTATCAAGATCGCTGGTGACATAATCGGCGATCTTTTTTAAATTCTCAGTTCCATTACCCATCGCGATCCCAATGCCTGCTTTTTCAATCATACGCAGATCATTGTCAGCATCCCCAAAAACCATGACTTCTTCCCAACTTAAATCTAAGATCTCTAAGACA
>CAZXTB010000133.1:0-1213 GCA_964643535.1 uncultured Erysipelotrichaceae bacterium
TTTTGTTGAATCCAGGCATCTCTTGAATTGATCAAAGCTGTCTTTTCTTGACGATCTTTTTCCACCGACGATTTTTGGAGTTCAAGTTGTTTAAGTTGGAATTTTAGATACTCTTGATAGTCTTCGTTCTTTTTTAAAGCTGAGGCATAATCACTACTGCTCTTATCTGCGCTTTTATCGTAAAGTTCCCAATTCTTTTTAACTTGAGACATTTCTGAAGAAAGAGATGAAGAAGCTTTGTCTATGGTTGATAAGGCTTCAGTATACGCATCTTTTACGATCTTCTCTTGAGATCTAGCATCTTCTAGGACCCCTTCTGTGACTCGAGAAGCGATCTTTTCTGATTCCAGCATCATCTCATCGTAGAGTTGGTCTGAAACTTGATCACTTGAGTAGGATCGATAACCATTGGTTACTGATTGCAACATCAATAATAGTCCCGCGGTAACAGCACTATCGGCTAAGACCACCCCAAATACTTCACTGGAGGAATTGGTTACATGATCAACTTTGATTTTCATAAAGTGTTCTCCTGTAGGGTCCTAGAAACCCTATCACATAAGGTAATCTTATTGACGATCGGACAGCCCCCAAAGCAGGACTCCCGATCACCACAAGCTAGACAATGCTTATCTTGTTTAGACCTAAACCGATTAAAGACATCGGATTCCCAAGCCTCTAAGATACTCATCTGATCAAGTGAGACCGCAAAGTCCTCATCTTTCTCAAAACTACAAGGCACCAGTTTATTGTCTGAAGTGATATAAGCAGAGAATCTTCCTGCTTCACAGGCTTCAATACACGTAGGATCAATAGAATGGGTTAAGTTAAGTATCGCAGGGACACAACAACTATCAAATCCAGCTTTATTGGCGATCTTAACTTGATCAAAGAGAGAGAAGAAGTGTTTTACTTTTGGATCCTTAATGTCTAAAACTTGACTAAGAGATCCAAATCCTACCGGTTTATGAAGTAAGAAGATGACTCGATTGATGCCTAGTGGCCAGGCATCTTTTTCGATAAGGTCGATGGCTTCATCGATGGATGAGTTCGATAAGACATAATGTATGTTTGTCTTTATCCCAAATTCTGTAAGCATCCTAATGGCTTCTAAGGTATAGGTATTTCTATACCAACTGACCGCTATAGCCCCACAGTATTGTTTAATAGCGGGTAATAAGCTTGGGCTAAGACCATACCCTGAGGTGGTAAA
>CAZXTB010000133.1:1223-4651 GCA_964643535.1 uncultured Erysipelotrichaceae bacterium
AATCCCATGGTTATAGGCATAGGCAAGAAACTTGATGATGTCTGGATGTTGATCAGGATCTCCTCTTCCCCCAAGAGCCACTTGAAAGGTCTTATGTTGAGCTTGATCGATGATCTTCTTAAAGGTCTCAAAAGTCATATGGGCTTGCTGGATCTCGCCCCCTTTTTGATAACACTGGACTCCTGATGATAAACAAAGCCCACTGTTCCCATGTTCGCAAGAACCCATGATCCCAATGTCTAGAAGTTCAGGAAAACTACTTCGATAAGGATCTTTTCCTGTATCCTCCATTAAGTCAGTATAGACATTACTACGCGCTCCTTTTCCTGTTTTAGGGTCAAAGAATACCGCATAGTGATATTGACTATCCCAACGCTTTTTCATGTTTAGGAGCCGGTTTTGATGAGGTGAAATTGAGAAGGATCCCTATCCCAATTAAAATCAATCCACAGACATAACCTCCATACATCACCTGCATAAAAATAAGAGGAGCGTCTAAGAGTAAGCCTAAGATGAATCCACTTAAGATCACATAGGTATGAAAATCTGTATAGCGATACTTTATTTTTAGCGCTTTAGCTAAATCAGAGAAAATCAAACGAGCTGCTTTAAAGATCCAGTGTTTTCGACCTTCTCCTAAAAGATAAGAAATCGTAAAGGAAATCACCAAGGCGATAAAATACTTATCGAATTTATTACGAGCTCCACTGAAGCGACTATAAGAAGCGAAATTATTCGCTACGATGAGTCCTACCCCAGCCCCTATGCTTAAATAAACCCAAGCTTTTTGTCTCAAAGCACTTAATGAATTCATCAATTCTGGTTTCAGTTGTTTAATGGGTCTTAAGGCTTCTTTTACCCCATTCTTTTGGATACTCTTAAAAAGTCTCTTCCCAAAGGTAAAGATGATGATCCAATAGATGGTCTTAGGTAAGACATCATTATAGGTCGCCGTTAAGAAAATGATCGGACTGGCGATAAAACTAGGGATGTATTGACTAACAGCCCTCCACCAAAACGTAAATTGAAAGAGTAAAACGATTCCCAGTTGGATGGCCAAAGACTTGGCTCTTTTTGGGAACTCTTTTAGAGCTGCTTTAAAAAGAACTGAGAGCCATGAGGAAAGGGTCTCTTTGGGTTTTGAGGCTTGAGATCCAATCTGCGGTTTGGATGATGTGGTCATAATGATCTCCTGTGTCAACGTGCTTGTTGAGGAAAAATACGGATCAAAAAGACAATGAATTATTAAAATTTATGATCAACTTATGACTTAATTATAGCACCCCTTAACCTTGTGTCAATGCGCGAAAACGAGATAAAAGAAGGACTCATGAGATAAAAAAACATTTCCTGAGAAATGTTTTTTAGAAGGATTTATGAAGCGACGTGATGTTCTTTTAAAGCTTTGATCTCTTCGATTAAATAAGGCAAGATTTGAATCGCATTTCCTACGATACCCACATTGGCGATCCCAAAGATTGGGGCTGAGGCATCAGGATTAATGGCGATGATGAACTCAGACTTATCCATTCCAGCTGTATGTTGAACAGCTCCTGAGATCCCACAGGCAAGATACAAAGTGGGTCTTACGGTCTTTCCGGTTTGACCTACTTGGATCTCTTTAGGGGCTCTATGACGATCAACGACCCCACGACTCGCTGCGACTGTTCCACCCAATTGAGTCGCAACGGCTTGAAGCAGATCGAAGTGATCGATGACACCTCTTCCTCCTGAGACGATGATCTTCGCTTTAGAAATATCTACCCCATGGGTTTCTTTTACGATACGTTGTTTAAAGACAACTTTATCGATGGAGCTAGGGGTAAAGGTATAGTCGATGATCTCACCTTTTCTTTGATTGTCGAAGAAGTCTGCATCGAGTACTTTAGGACGTATGGTAGCCATTTGTGGACGATGATTTGGACATACAATGGTTCCAAAGAGATTGCCTCCAAAAGCAGGACGAGTGATCCATAGTTCAGTAGAGTTACTTTCATTGGGATTGATTTCGATCTTCGTCGCATCCGCAGTGAGCCCAGTATCCACGCGAGCAGCAATACGCGGTGCTAGATCACGACCAATAACCGAAGCTCTAATCAACAAGGCATCTGGATTATTCTGCTTAATGATGTCTGCGATGATGTCGGTATGGTATTGAGTAGAATAATGTGCACAACTTGGATGATCTGCGACGATGACTTTATCCGCTCCATGATGGATAACATCCATTCCTAAGCCTTTGATGTCTTTCCCAATCAAGATGCCTACCACATCGAAGTGGACATGGGTGATCGCAGAGACCAGTTTTCTAGCTTCGCTTAGTAATTCATAACTTACATCTTGAATGACGCCATCGCGTTGTTCAATGTATACATAAATATCTTTGGTGTTCATGGGGCTCCTTACTCGATATAGGCACTGAGATAAGAGGCCACGAGTTTGGCTGCTTCAGGTGCACTAAGGTCACTCTTCAAGGCATTGGCTTGAAGTGTTCTGGTAAATGTTTTCTTGACTTGAGTTGGGGATCCTTTTAAACCTACATCTTTTTCAGAGAGATTAAGATCCGCAAAGCCTACTCTTCTAATCGGTTTCTCAAAGGCATTCCAGATATCGGTAACGTTCATTGAACGAGGTGTATTCATGGTATTCAAGGTCGAGATCAAGGCTGGACATGTGACTTCTAAGATCTCACTGTATTCTTCATAGGCTTTCTTAACTGTTAGGATAGGTGCTTTATAATCCATGATTTCTTCAACGTAGGTCACTTGAGGAATTCCTAGCTTCTCCGCAACTTGAGGTCCTACTTGAGCTGTATCCCCATCGATGGCTTGTCTTCCTGCGATGATGAGATCATAAGGCAAGGTCTTTAGAAAGGCAGCCATAGTCGTAGAAGTTGCCCAAGTATCGGCTCCTGCGAATTTCATATCGCTAAGCAAGACCACTTCATCTACCCCTCGCGCTAAGAGTTCTCTTAGCATATCTTCAGCTTGAGGAGGACCCATCGTAATCGCTGTCAAATGAGCTTGAAACTTATCTTTCAACTTTAAGGCTTCTTCGATCCCAGCCATATCATCAGGATTGGGTATACTGGGTACACCTGTCCTAATCAAAGTACCTGTAACTTTATCGATCTTCATTTCCGTGGTATCCGGAACTTGTTTAATCAAACAGAGGATGTTCATTGTGTTTCCTATTTAAGAAGCGCAGCACTGATAACCATGCGCTGTACTTCTGATGTCCCTTCATAGATTTCTGTAATCTTAGCGTCTCTCATCATGCGTTCTACTGGATAATCTCGAGTATAGCCATATCCACCAAACAACTGAACTGCTTGGGTCGTGACTTCCATCGCTACTTCAGAGGCATAAAGCTTTCGTGCACTGGCGCCAGCTCGGGCATGTCCTCACGCGGCCCAGCCAGCTCCCGCT
>CAZXTB010000134.1:0-4650 GCA_964643535.1 uncultured Erysipelotrichaceae bacterium
CGCGATTACTCATTGCTGAGACGGAATCGCGAATCCCTGATGTGTGATGTGCATCCCTAAGATGCCATTAATAAGTATACCAAAGCCTCAACCCTGTTTCAAGTTGTTTTTACAGGGAGTTTAGCTCTTGGATGAGATTTAAGATAAGTAGCTTTTAAACGATCTAAAGTTACATGAGTATAGATTTGGGTCGTCGAGATATTTTCATGACCCAGTAGTTCCTGAACGAGCCTAAGATCTGCCCCATTATCAAGCAAGTGGGTCGCAAAGGAATGGCGAAGCATATGAGGATGAACCGTTCTTGTAATCCCTGCTTTTTTTGCACATTGATCCAATAGATATTCAATCCCTCGTGAACTGAAGCCTTCACCTTGTTGATTGATAAATACTCGATGATGAAGCTTTCCTTTCATTAAAATAGGTCTAGATTCTTTGAGATATTGTTTTAAGACATCTGCACAATCTGAATAAAAGGGAACCATTCTTTCTTTAGACCCTTTACCCATAAAACGTAAAGTTCTTTGGTCTAAATCGATGTCTTGAAGAGACAACAAAGCAGCTTCGCTTACACGAAGACCACTGGCATAGATCAATTCAAACATTGCTCTATTTCTAAGTTGAATAGGATCACTTAAATCAAATGATTCTAAAAGCATATTCAGTTCTTCAAACAAAAGAAAATCAGGCAACTTCTTCTGTTTACTTGGATTATGAATCGACTTGAGTGGATTATGCGTAACTTTGTTTTGTTGAGCCAGATAATTGAAAAAAGATCTTAAACTAGAGATTTTTCTAGAAATCGTACTGTTTTGAAGACCACCTTTTCCGTTTTTGTTTAGATGTTCAATGAAGCGCATTATGGTTTTAGAATCAACACCTTGCCAAAACGTCACACCTTGATTTATTAGGAAGAAGTGAAATTCTTCAAGATCACGACGATAAGCATCCCGTGTATGAACGGATTTTGTGTTGACAGTATCGATATAGTTCAGAAAATCTAAGATGTCCTGTGTCATAGTTTGGTTTTAAAGATTTTGATTTGTTCTAGAGCTTCTAAGGCAATTCTTTCTTTACGATCTTTCAATCTTGTACTTAGATCAGAATGTATTAAACCAAAGTTAGCATTCATAGGTTGAAATGAATCAGGATCAGCGTGTGTGATGTAGGTGGCCATAGATCCCAAAACAGTTTCCGCAGGACACTCTACAAGTTCTTCTCCTAAAGCCATTTTAGCTGCATTGACGCCCGCTAAATAACCACTGGCAGTAGATTCAACATAGCCCTCTACACCTGTCATTTGACCCGCAAAGAACCAGTTGTTATTTAATTTACATTGATAAGTTGGATACAATAACTTTGGAGATTTAATGTAAGTATTACGATGCATCACCCCATATCGAGCGATTTCAGCGTTTTGTAGGCCAGGGATGAGTCGTATGATACGTCGTTGTTCAGGCCAGGTTAAATGGGTCTGAAATCCAACGATGTTGTATAAACTATCCGCTGCATTATCTCTTCTCAATTGTACTACAGCTGCAGATCTTTTGTGTTCTTTTGATATTTCTAGTCCTACTGGTTTCATTGGTCCAAATTGTAAAGTCTGTTTACCTCGTTTGGCCATTACTTCAAAAGGCATACATCCTTCAAAATAGATCTCTTTTTCAAAGGCTTTTGGAACGACAACTTCTGCTTTGATCAAAGCATCATAGAATGTATCAAATTCTTCTGAGGTAATTGGACAATTGATATAATCTTTCCCATCGCCTTTGTCGTATCTTGATTTATAATAAGCAATCGAAAAATCAATACTGTCTTTAACGATAATGGGAGCTGCCGCATCATAAAAATATAGTGAATCTTCATTAAAAACAGATTTAAAAAACTGAGCCAAACCTGAATCCGTCAAGGGTCCGGTAGCGAAAACGTTTATCCCCTCTTTTGGGGACTCCACGATTTCATTATGAATTTCTATGAGAGGATGTGATTTAATGCGTTCAGTAATTATTTTCGAGAAAGTTTCTCGATCTACCGCCAAAGCACCACCCGCAGGAACACTCGTAAGATCCGCTACTTGCATAATGATCGAATCTAAGATTCTTAACTCTTCTTTTAAAACACCAACGGCATTGCTTAATCCATTACTTCTTAATGAATTCGAACAAACCAGCTCAGCATAATCATCATTATGATGGGCTTCTGATTTTTTAATTGGTTTCATTTCAAAAAGATGAACTTTTACACCTCTTTGAGCAATTTGCCAAGCAGCTTCACATCCTGCCAAGCCAGCTCCAATGACATTAACTTCCACTTTCATCTTTAACCTTTTCAGTAACTTCTTTTTTCTCTCTTGGTTTGATGTATTTGCATTTTGGATAATTACCACAGGATACAAAAGGTCCAAATCTTCCTTTACGGGTAACAAGATCGCCCCCACAAACAGGACATTTTTCACCAGTAGGTTCTGGCGCTGCTTTGGGTTTATTGTCTTTCATGATGTATTTACAGGTTGGATAATCACTGCAGGATACAAAAGGTCCAAATCGACCTGTACGATTTACCAGTGGTTTACCACAAGTAGGACAATCAGCCCCAGTAAGTTCTGGTTCTTTTTTATCGTTTTCTGATCTTTCAATGTATTTACAGGTTGGATAATCACTACACGCTGTGAAATCACCGAATCTTCCTTTACGAACAACCAACTCATGACCGCATTGAGGACATTCTCTACCTGTTTTAACGGGTTGAATCTTTTCCATATTGTCTTTGGCGTGTTTCATGAGTTCATCAAAAGTGGCATAAAAAGAACTTAAGGCCTCTACTTGATTGAGTTTGCCTTCTGCAATCTGATCAAGTTGTTCTTCCATCTTAGCTGTATATTCTACATTGATGAGATCAGAAAAATGTTCGCCTAATTTGGTATCGGTTAATAAACCTTGTTCAGTTGGAAAGAAATACTTCACTTTAGACGTCTCGGTTTTGTCCAAGGTAACATACGCTCTTTCAACAATGGTATCCACGATGGTCGCATATGTTGAAGGTCTTCCTATACCATTTTCTTCCATAACTTCAATCAGTTTTGCTTCAGTATAGCGTGATGGAGGATTGGTAAAGGATTGCTTACCTTCAGTGGTCAAACTGTTAAGTTTCTCTTCTAAAGATAATTTAGGAAGCATTTTGTCTTGTCTTTGTTCATACTTACCTAGTACTTTATAGAATCCATCAAAATCGACTTTGGATCCTTTAGCACTAAAATCATAGCCACTTTGACTTAACAATACGGTCATATTTTTAATCTTTGGGGCACTCATCAAAGAAGCCAAAGCTCTAGCGTAAATCAAGGCATAGAGTTTATAGGCATCATCAGATAAAGTATCCTTTAAAGATTCAGGAGTTAAATGAATATGAGTAGGACGAATGGCTTCATGGGCATCTTGAGAGTTATCTTCGTTTTTAACTTTATAAGAACCCATATAAGCTTTCCCATAGGTAGTTTCAATATGGGTCAAGGTTTCTTGAATAAACTGATCGCTTAAGCGGGTAGAATCCGTTCTCATATAGGTAATCAAACCTTCTTGACCATCTTTTTGAGCACTCCCATCATAAAGCTTCTGAGCGACATTCATGGTTTTCTTCGCTGAGAAGAAAAGTTTATTGGCAGCGTCTTGTTGTAAAGTGGAAGTGATATAAGGATATCGACGTTCAGCTTTCCCGTCCTTCTCTTCAATCGATGTAACCGTAAATTCAGGGGTCAACTTGGCTAAAACTTCATCTGTTTCAGCTTTGGTTGATACTTTAAAGGACTTCCCATTGAATTTAGAAAGCTCCGCATCGAATTCAATCCCATCTTTTATAAACTTGCTTAAAATCGTCCATTTTTCAACGGGCACAAACTTATTGATCTCATTTTCACGTTCAACGATCAATTTCAAGGCAACAGATTGAACTCGACCCGCAGAGCGACTCTTTATTTTAGCTTGTAAGAGTTTAGAAAGTTTAAAGCCGATGATACGATCTAAAATACGTCGTGCCTCTTGAGACTTCACCATATCCATATCGACATGACGAGGATGATTAAAAGCTTCTAGGATGGCTGTCTTGGTGATTTCATTAAACACAACACGTTGTGTCTTCTCTAGATCCAAGCCCAATTCATCTGCTAAATGCCAAGAAATCGCTTCTCCTTCACGATCAGGGTCAGTTGCTAGATAAACAGTTGTCGCTGATTTTACTTTCGATTTAAGCGATTTTACCACATCACCTTTATCTTCACTGACCACATAGGTTGGTTTAAAACCAGCAGCGATGTCAACACCTAAGCCGCCTTTACCACTGGTAGCCAAATCACGTATGTGTCCTTTTGATGAGACCACATCAAAGTCTGGTCCCAAATATTTCATAATCGTTTTTGATTTCGATGGGGATTCTACAATAACCAAATTTTTCATAAGAACTCCTTTTCCTATTTAGAATGAGACAAAACAAGTGACTTGTCAAATGTTTATATACTTAAAATATCATCTTCATCTAGAATCATATTCGCCCCCTGCTGAATTAAGAGGTTGCATCCTTGACCTTCTAGGGTACATAAGTCGTAGGGAATCGTATAAACATCTTTACCTAAATTAAGGGCTTCATTGACCGTAATCATCG
>CAZXTB010000135.1:0-4583 GCA_964643535.1 uncultured Erysipelotrichaceae bacterium
TGTTGGGTAAGAAATCCGTGAGCCATCCTCCGTATTCAGTCGAGATGATGTATTTCCCATCTGAATAGGCTCCTGCTCCAGCCAATCCTTCCATGACACCACAAGTGGTACAGTTGATACACGAAGGCACTTTTCCGGATATGATCGGGCAGTTCCTTTGTGTAATGTCGTGTCCTTTTTCTATTAATGTAATCTTGAGGGCGGGCTGCTTTTCGATAAGACGGGTCGCTGCCATAAGGCCGCTGATTCCGCCACCGATGATGACTACGTTGACTTTGTCCATAGTGTCCTCCAACGCTCATTATTTTACCTTATCGTTCACCAATATACAACCACGTTTGACAGGTGTCGGTGGCTGTGTCAAAATAAATCAGAGGTGCTCTGTGGGAACCAAAGTATCTGCCGTCTTAGATTTTAACAATACATTTACAGGACAACTACAACTAAGAGAGGGCCATATCGACATCGGCTCACAAGCCAATGAAGCTAGACCTTATGATTTACTACAAGGAGCCTTGGTTTCGTGTCTTCACTCGACCTTTCTGGATATCCTTGAAAAGAAAAGACTTTCCATTGCTTATGCCCACTATGAAGTTGAAGGTGAGAAGCGTGATGAGATCCCAACGACTTTGAAATCAGTCACGATTACCGTTACTTTACCAGCAGGGCAAGAAGAAGCCTTGACCAAATCGATGGAACTAGCGAAGAAATATTGTTCAGTCTTTAGTACTCTATCTAATGTTGCTGAGATGAACCTAATCATAAATTATAAATGACTTGATTTTAACTAAAGCAGGTGTATGATGATTAAGTGCCTGGACAAAAAATATGAAAAAAACAACCTTCTTAGATAAATTTACATTTGGTGGACTAAAACCTGCACAGCAGATTGTTTTAAGCTTTGCGGGCGTTATTTTAACGGGAGGCTTTCTCTTATGGTTACCGATCAGTAATCAAGCAACAGCGACACCTGCCCCGTTCTTAGATCATCTATTTACCTCGACTTCAGCGGTGTGCGTTACGGGATTGGCTACGGTTATTCCTGCATATCAATACTCACTCTTTGGACAAATCGTCATCATCTTCTTGATGCAGATTGGTGGTTTGGGTCTGATGACGATGATTGCGGCCTTTGTCATCTACCTTGGTAGTAAGATGACTTTATCGGATCGTCTATCGATCTTAGAATCTACCAATCGTGCTGGGTTTATCGATTTTAAAAAATTCATCCTCAACATCATTAAATATACTTTCGTCTTTGAATTTATTGGATTCCTTGTCATGTGTATCCAATTGATTCCAGAATATGGACTATGGGATGGGATGTTTAAGTCCTTGTTTACCGCTGTCAGTGCTTTCTGTAATGCGGGACTCGATGTATTTGGACCTGTCAATATGGTGCCTTATGTAGGGAATTGGATCATGAGTTTAACGGTTTCTGCCTTGATTGTGATGGGGGGCTTAGGTTTTGGGGTTTGGTTTGATCTATCTCAAGCATCCAAATCTGTCCTTAAAAAGAATCAGAGTCTTCGTAGAATCATCAATCGATTAAAAGCCCATACTAAGCTTGCGGTCATTATGACCTTAAGCTTGATATTCTCAGGAATGGCTTTGATCTTTGTGATCGAATATGCCAATCCAGATAGTTTGGCGAATCTACCATTAGATACCAAGCTACTAGCGAGTTTGTTTCAATCAGTAACCTTAAGAACGGCTGGGTTTTCGACCCTTAATATCGGTCTATTAAGACCTGCGACTCAAATGATCATGATCATCTATATGTTCATAGGGGGATCTCCTGGTGGTACCGCAGGGGGTATCAAGACCACGACCTTTGCGATCTTAATCCTTATGATCGTAGCGGAACTTAGAAGTCAAAAAAACATCATTGTCTTTGGGAAAACCATCGAAAGAGAATTGTTTAGAAAAGCCTTCATCATCTTCTTCTTACTGCTGTCGACCTTACTGACGGGGATCCTACTATTGACCTTGATTGAACCCTTTGATTGGTTGGCCATCGTCTTTGAAGCCACTTCAGCCATTGCGACCGTTGGCTTATCAATGGGCATTACCGCAGCACTGAGTCCAGCAGGTAAGATGATCATTATTGCCTTGATGTATCTAGGAAGAATTGGACCTTTGACCTTACTCTTAAGTATTGGGGATCATAGTAAACACATTAAAACCAACGACATGACATACCCGTCTGCCAACATACTGATTGGCTAAAAGGAAACCTTATGAAACAGAAAACATACGCTATCTTAGGCTTAGGAGTCTTTGGCTCCACCATCGCTAAAACTTTAAGTGAATATCACTGTGAAGTTATTGGGATCGATACTGATCTTACTTGTGTTGAACGCGTGTCTGAATTTGCGACCCAAGCTGTTCAAGCTGATTTTACCGACATCGATCAACTCAGAGAGTTAGGGATCCAAGATGTCGATGTGGCTGTTGTGGCCACTGGTAGTCACTTGGAATCTTCGATCATGGCCGTCCTTCATCTAAAGGAACTGGGTGTTCCTTTCATTGTCGCTAAGGCAAAAAACAAACTCTATATGCAGATCCTGTTAAAAGTAGGGGCGGATAAAGTTATTCGTCCAGACAAAGAAATGGGTGAACGTGTAGCGAAGACCTTATTAAGCCGCAATGTCGTAGATATGATCGACATCGATGAAGATTACTCGATTATGGAATTAACTGCTCCTAAAGAATGGGTAGGCTTTGCGTTGAAGAATTTGGATGTTAGAAACAAATTCGGCTTAAACATCTTAGGTGTACGTAGTGGAGAAGATGCGAAACTAAACTTCAACATTTCTGCGGATTATGCGGTAAAAGCAGGAGATCAACTCTTGGTTATCGTTGAAGCAAATAAGTTTGAAGCGATGGAATATCAAGGAAAACTATAAGAACGGCGAGCCGTTCTTTTTCTTTTTAGTCGTTCATCGTTTATAATAGAGTCATGATAAAACGAATCGGTGTAGAACTCAAAGAAGGCTGTAATATCGATGGGGGAGACTTAGCGATCAAATCGCTTCAAGATCTTCTCGATTTCGATGAGATCATTTCCATTGATCCAAGTAAACTTAAACAAGAAACGCCTTTGTTTTTAGAAGCGGTATGTGATCTTAATCAACGACTTAAAGCTGTGGTAAAAGAAACCTTGAATCACGGTGATTTTCCTTTGGTGTTTGGAGGAGATCACGCATTAGCCATAGGCAGTATATCCGCCTCATTGACCGATAAGACCGGTGTCTTATGGATCGATGCCCATGGGGATTGTAATACCGAAGCATCATCTCCAAGTCATAGAATCCATGGGATGCCTTTAGCGGCACTACAAGGTCATGGTCATCCTCGTTTGACGGCCTTAAATGAGCTTCCTTTACAAGCCAAAGACATCTTACAGATCGGGATAAGATCTTTAGATAAAGAAGAAGAAATCTTGATGCGTAAGTGGGGTGTTAATTACTTAACGATGAAAGACATCAAAGCCAAGGGATCATCATGGATGATGGATAAACTAAACACGTTTATTCAAGATCATCCTGTCCTACATGTGTCTTTTGATTGTGATTCTGTGGATCCAAGTGAAGCCCCTGGGGTCAATACCCCTTATAAAAATGGATTAAGCGTTGATGAAGTATTTATGATTTTAAATGCCTTACCTTTTGAAAAGGTAAAGAGTATGGACATCGTAGAATACAATCCTTATCGGGATAATGGGAAAACAAAGTCAATGATCATTGACATTGATGCGCTTATAAACCGCAAGAAAGGGAAACAATGAGTTCTTATATTTTAGCCATCGATCAAGGAACAAGTAGTTCTCGGTCGATCATTTTCGACAAAGCTCTCAACATCATCTCCATTGGTCAAAAAGAATTTCCAACCTATTATCCTCAACCTTCATGGGTTGAACAAAATGCGGAAGAGATTTTCGCTTCTGTGGTTTCGGTGGTTTCTGAAAGTTTGGTTAAAGCGAGATTGAGTGGTAAAGATATCAAAGCCATCGCCATCACCAATCAACGAGAAACAACCATTGTCTGGGATAAACATACGGGGAATCCTGTTTATTTTGCTTTGGTTTGGCAATCTAGACAAACAGCTGATCTATGTGAGATTAAACGAAAG
Organism: uncultured Erysipelotrichaceae bacterium; assembly: GCA_964643535.1. GTDB lineage: Bacteria > Bacillota_I > Bacilli_A > Erysipelotrichales > Erysipelotrichaceae > UBA2212. Next base: position 4,135 of record CAZXTB010000135.1, read on the forward strand.
AAAGGTTTTGAGCTTTTGTTTAAGCGAAAAACAGGACTTGTTTTAGATCCTTATTTTTCAGCTTCTAAAATAAGGTTTATTTTAGATCACATCGAGAACGGTCAAGCAAGAGCTGAAGCTGGTGATTTATGTTTTGGGACAGTGGATACTTGGCTAACATATAAATTGACCTTAGGTAAAAGTTTTAAGACCGATGTGTCTAATGCCTCAAGAACCTTATTGATGAACATAGAAACGTGTGCTTGGGATGAAGAACTGTGTCGTGCTTGGAATATTCCTATGATCATGTTGCCCGAAATCGTTGATACCAGTGTCGTGGTAGGCGAAGTCGATCCTTCTTTCTTTGGGGCTAAGATTCCTATTGCGGCTTTAGTAGGAGATCAACAGGCAGCCTTGTTTGGACAGCTGTGCTTATCTGAAGGTGATGTTAAAAATACCTATGGGACTGG
>CAZXTB010000136.1:0-4582 GCA_964643535.1 uncultured Erysipelotrichaceae bacterium
ATTGCAACGATATTTACGGAATCAATTACAATTGCAGCGGATATGACCGAATGGAAACAAATGATCCATAATGCCAATCATCTTAAGAGTAAGGTCACCATTGCTTTGGTAGGGAAATATGTTCAACTTCATGATGCTTATTTATCGGTTGCGGAATCTTTGAAACATGCTGGATTTCCACTGGGCGTTAAGATCGATATTCGATGGGTCAACTCTGAAGAATTGACCCCATCCAATCTACTTGAACAACTCGCTGGAGTTGATGGGATCTTGGTTCCAGGTGGATTTGGTGGAAGAGGAATAGAAGGTAAGATCGCAGCGTGTAAGTATGCGCGTGAACGTAAAGTACCTTACTTTGGGATTTGTTTAGGTATGCAGATCGCGATGATTGAAATCGCTCGTGATGTTTGTGGTCTACAAGGCGCCAATTCTACCGAATGGGACGAAGGAAATCCTCATCCTGTCATTCATTTGATGCCTGATCAAAGTGGTGTAACCAATATGGGAGGCACCTTACGTTTAGGTAATTGGCCTTGTAAGATAAGTCCTGAAACAAAAACAGAAAGTGTCTATCAACAAGACCTCATCTTAGAAAGACATCGTCATCGTTATGAAGTCAACAATGACTATCGTGAGGTATTGGCTCAAGCAGGCGTCATCTTCAGTGGTGTATCACCAGATGATTATCTGGTTGAGATCACCGAGTTAAAAGACCATCCTTGGTTCGTAGGTTGCCAATTCCATCCAGAATTTAAATCTAGACCCAATCGTGCTCATCCATTATTCGCTGGATTTATCGGCGCTGCCTTCAAATACAGTCAAGGGAATTAAAACAAAAGAATGTAATGTGTTCACACATTACATTTTTAATTTATAATAAGACTAGAGGATCTATGAAAAACAAAACTCTCAATAATCTCATTTTTGCCTTATTGGCTTGTTTTGCCAGTATAGGTTTAACTGCTTTATCTATTTTAATTAGAAACATCGATCGATTCTATGTCGATTTGATTATGGTTCTTATCGCTTCGTTTATGGATGTCTGTATACTATTCTTCATCTATGTCTCCATCAAATCTCTTTTTAAGAGAACAACGGAATTATCGATTTGGATCGCAGGATTAAGTACACTCTTAGTAAGTATCTTATGGTTAACTTTTAAAATATATGTCTTCGAAGGCATCTTTGATGTCTTAGAGGCTCTCTATCGAATCTATATCTCCATCCTTTATCGATTGAATTACGATGTATGGGATGTGATTGTGACCTACTTTGGGATCACCTTGTTTGCGGCAACGGATGTGATCAATCAGATGGTGATCTTTACCTTGACCATCGCGAGAAACCTTATCATCGTTATCTTGATACCTCTTCTTCCTGCCATCCTAGTCTTTAGGGATCTTCTGATTGAGACTGAAGAGTATAAGTTTACCAAAGAAGAACAAGAGGACTTCAATGAACTCAAGCTTTGAAATGGCGGGATACTTCGCTGAAAACATCAAATTGAAAAGATCTCAACATGGTTTTCTAGAAAAGATCGGGTTTAAGATCGCTGCGTTGAATTTAAACGATAAAGACAACATTTTATCTTTAAAAATAAGCCTGGCTTTAGAATTCGATGACATCAAAGACAATCAGATCGATTATATGATGGGTTTCATTTTAAAAGATCCTGCCCTTCAACACCATATCTTAGAAGCCATCCAAAACAAGACCCTTCATGAGGATGAACTCATCAATAGCACCGTATCAGAGATGGCAGTTTTCGCTTTTCCCTTTATAAGGGCTCATCTTTTTAACCTTACTTTAGATAATCGTCATCCTATTCAATTGCCTTTGTTTAATCTTTCTGCTTTGACTTTAAAAAACGGCATCGAGTTTAAACAGAAAAAACCAGATTTTTCAAAAATAAGTTAAAAGACACAGAATTGTCATATTTAGGTTTTATAGTGTGTTTTGTAAGAACACTTACAGAAGGAAGTATAAACCAATGATGTTCAATGTATTGCGCGATGGCGCTAGATTTGAAGCTTATTCAGGAGCCTCTTGGCTTATGATGATTTTAGAGATTGTTTGGGTTATCGCAGTTGTCTTGTTTATTGTATGGATCGTAAAGAGTGTTATGAAATCGAATAAAGCCAATGCTGGTCCAGTTCTTCATGAAGGTCACCTCCCTGGTCCTTCCAATGTCGATGCGCTCAAGATTGTAAAAGAACGCTACGCTAAAGGTGAAATCACCAAGGAACAATTCGATCAATTCCTCTTGGATTTGAAGTAAAAAAATGTGAACGCTGAATCTCAGCGTTCTTTTTTTGTGTTCTTTGATATAATAAGACTTTAAAAAGGAGACCCTATGAGTTCAAGTGTTCAAATCGTATTAAACACCTTAACCTTAGTTGCCTTATTGATGGTAATTGGGTATGTCTCTGTCAAATCAGATTTGATTCAACAAGATCATCTCCCAGGGATTTCTAAGTTCATTGTGATTATTCTATTACCGATGGCGATTTTAAACATGATCATCAATGGGGAAGCCCAAGCAATAGATTATATGAAGGCCATGCCTTATTTAGGGATGGTATGTCTAGTTTATCTAGGACTTTATCTATTAGGTAAAGGACTCGCTTCACTTTTAAAACTTTCAGGCAAACGTAAAGATGTCTTTAGGATGTTTATGATTTTTGGGAATATTGGATTCTTTGGGATACCCCTTATTACAGGGATCTATCCAGGATCTTTAAGTTATCTTCATCTAACTCAACATAACATCATCGATGCGTTGGTGATGTGGACCTTAGGGGTCATGATTTTGACCCATCATTTAAACAAGCGTTCTTTTTCTGCAACAGTTAAACATATGATCAATCCTACGATAGGGGCTTTACTCTTGGGCCTGATTTTAATGGGCTTTGGGATAAAGATGCCTACTCTACCCAATCTTGTGATAAAGGGCCTTGCGGAGGCTTTAAAAACCATATCGCTGGTCTATATGGGAATGCTTCTTGCGAGTATCGATGTGAGACCTTTACTTAAAGAGAAAAGCATCTATGTCTTGATTGGGGTCAAGATGTTTTTGATTCCCATCATTATTTATGTCTGTGCTTCATTCTTTTTGATCGATCAATCTGCGGTAACCATGGCTTTATTGTTTGGAACGCCAGGTATGGTGCTTGTCAGTATCTTAGCGGCTCTTTATGATTCTGATAAAGCGTATGCGGCTGGAGTCGTCTTTATGACGACGGTAGCGGCTTTGATTACCTTACCTTTGTTGGTCTCGATTTTCAGTTATCTACAACCTGTGTTAAAATAAAGAAGGTGAAACCATGCAAGAAGTATTAAAAATAGAAGGCAAGCATCTTTTAAAAGGCTCTGTTAAGATCAGTGGCTCAAAAAACGCAACCGTTGCGCTTATTCCTGCGGCTATTTTAGCCAATGGCCCAGTAACGATCTGGGGTGTACCTCACATATCTGATGTGGGTCACTTAGGTGAGCTTTTGGAAGAACTTAATGTTCATTTAACTCAAGTCGCAGATGATCAACTCATCATTGATCCCACAAACATAAAAAACATCGTCTTGGATCATCCTTCGGTCACTAAACTGAGGGCCTCTTATTACTTTATGGGAGCCTTATTAGGACGCTTCAAAAACGTAACCATGAAGATGCCTGGAGGCTGTTACTTAGGACCTCGTCCGATCGATCTTCATCTAAAAGGTTTCGAAGCTTTAGGAGCTACTGTTGAATTTAAACAAGGGGCTTATCATATCAGTGCTGATCAATTGATTGGAGCTAAGATCTATCTAGACATAGCATCCGTAGGAGCCACCATCAACATCATGATGGCTGCCATCCATGCGTTGGGTAGAACCACCATCGAAAACGCCGCTAAAGAACCAGAAATCATCGACGTAGCGAATATGTTGAATAAGATGGGAGCTCAAGTTCGTGGTGCAGGAACCAATGTCATTACGATCGATGGGGTCAATACCCTTCATGGATGTATCCATGAAATCATTCCTGATCGTATTGAAGCAGGAACCTTCATCATCATGGCAGCTGCAGCTGCAGAAGAAGTCATCGTCGAAAACATCATTCCTCAACACTTAGAATCCTTGCTTTCTAAACTACAAGAAATGGGTGTCAACATGAAAGTTGGCCCAGATCATGTCATCATTCGTAAATCAACCAACTTAAAACCAGTGGATATCCAAACCCTAAGTTATCCTGGTTATGCGACCGATCTTCAACAACCAATGACCCCTCTTCTTACTCAAGCGATAGGCAAATCCATCATCAAAGAAACCATCTACGTTGAACGATTCAAGCATTGTCAAGAACTACAAAGAATGGGAGCCGATATCAATCTTATCCCAGCGACAGCCTTCATTAATGGGCCTAGTGCTTTGTTTGGAGATAAGGTCACCGCAACCGACTTACGTTGTGGGGCTGCCCTTGTGATTGCGGGACTCATCGCTGATGGGATTACCGAAATTCATGATGTCTATCATATCGATCGTGGTTACGATAACATCGATCAAAAGCTAAAAAGTCTAGGCGCAAACATTTGGCGTGAAACCATTGA
>CAZXTB010000137.1:0-4553 GCA_964643535.1 uncultured Erysipelotrichaceae bacterium
CTTTTAGTAAGAACGCGATGCAGAACCCACGTAATCGAGCTTCACTTCAACAACTAGATGCTATAATTAGATTTATAAAGGGGGACAAACAGAAGCAAATAGAGATAGTATTATAGAACTCATTTTGAATATGTGAATTGATAAAAAACGAAAGAGGAAGAAATGAAAAAAATAATTATTTTCGGAATTGCTTTACTAATTGTTTTTACCATTCCTGTTCAAAGATCATTTGCTGTATCTTTAGAGAATGAACTCAATAACAAGTTACGTTTTGAAAAAATTGATGAAATTATCGAGTCATTTGTATTTACTTACGATAATGCTATTGTTGACGCAATATATGAAACGACTTTAAAAGACGTTTTTGGTAGTAAATCCTTTGGATTATTCAGAATTGAGGATAAGGGTTATGCTGTTGTAACCCTTACTAATATGAGCATTGTAGAGATAAATGTGGATGGTCAGAATTCTAGTGCATTTCTAGCTAGTACAAAGTATTATTTAGGACCCAACATCTTCATGTCGACAGACGATTTCAATATTTTACTGAATGAAGAGCAATCTACAATGAGTAGTCAACTTATTGATCCCTTAACAAATAGAGTGTCTCTGGATGCAGTTAGAGAAACAACACGAAAAATATTAGCTGAGCAAAATGACTTTATATTTTTGAGTAATGAAGGTGATAATCTGGTATCTATAAATATGTCACCCATTATCGTAAAACCAGCTATAATCGTCGGTGGTTCCGAAGTAGGGCAGTATTCAGATTCTTCGATGGCATTGTTTAAAAACGAGGAGTGGCATAATGACAATGATGGAAGTAAAGATTATCTATTCAACTTTTTGGGTTTTGAATTTGGGATTTGTGGAACAATCTCAACAGCCATGGCTTTGACTGTTCTTGATAAATACAAGAATACAAGCATAATCGTCAATCAACCTTATCAATATCCGGATCCCAATTATGCAGAATGGTTGATAATGTTGCTTAAACCTAAGATCGAACCACCTCTTCCTGGATCGTTTGGTTCTGACATTATTAGTGGTATAAACTGGTTTTATTCATCAAATTATTCTTCACGCATTTCCCCATATTTTACCCCAGTTGAAACAAGCAGTGAGTCAATATATATGACCTCAATACAAAATGGGATACCAACAATATTGTATTTAGATGTTGTTGACTCAAATCTTAGTCCATATGGTTTACATTGGGTAATGGCGTATAAATATGTTAACTACAATGGAGCACTATGGTTCAAAGCAGCTGATAATTGGGGAAATCTTGCTTGGATCAATAGAAACTGGATTGGTAGTGCTGTATACTTTAAGTACTACTAAAAGGTGAGGAAAAGATGAATATCTACATCAAACAGAATTGGGTTAGATTTTTAGTTACTAATATAGTTTTAATGTTATTGAGTTACTATTTCTTTTTGAATATAAATTCTGCCATGCCAGGATCTGTGGATAAATCGACAAATGCTTTACAGATTACCGGATTATTCTTGCTTTTACTGAATACATCTTTCGTGTCTACAGGGTTGATTTTTTTTGCATTTAAAATGAAAAAAGTACCGTTGTATGCAATACTTAGTTTGGAACTTGTCGTATTTGTTGCTTTGTTTTGGATTGCCTATATAATTTTGTGACAATTAATAAGGAATGGTTGCCGACAAAACAAATTCACTAAACAGAGTAGTAACGCGATTCTTTTTTACCTTAATTTGGCGTAATAAGTTCATCAAAATCATCATTTATATGAGTTGCAGGAGATTCATTGATCGCGAAAGACGAGTGACATGTTGACCATATTATCGAGAGTGTACAGAAATTTAGTTATCCTCTCTATCAATATCTTTAAAACTCCAAATTCATGACCATATAAAATGTAAACCACGGGAAAAAATGAAAAAGAACTGGCTGAAATGAGTTTGAAATATTGGAATAGGTCAACTTTTGTAGAGTCACAATTTACAAGTCGTATAAGTACTACAATCGACCCATCCACATCTTTGTGTATTGTATTGATTGGGTATAAAATTGGGTACAATTTGAGAAACAAATAGAAACGATTAGAAAGCATAAACCCTGATTTTATATGGATTAGAACGAGTTAGAAACGAATAGAAACAATATTGAGAGTATCTCATGTCCTCCGCCATAGTACTCAAAACCCTGATAGAATCAGGGTTTTTGATGTTTAATAGCTATTGTGACCATACAATGACCATACAAATCAAAATTCTGATGATAGAATTATCTGGGTAAGCTGGATTTTCTTAAGATATTCTACAGGTATATTCGCTATTTAAATTCATATTAATTATATCTAGAGTAATACAATATGCTACTTATCCTTTTCAACAATCCTCCATTTAAGACTTGTGGCGCAAATCTCATTGCTGCTTATTGAAAGTTCATTATCCGAATCCGACCAATAAAAATAACCATGTTCCATCTTTAATTTCGCACATTGGATTTCGCTCGTATATTGATCATCTACCGGCTCGATTTTTAGTTTCACTAATCCCTCAAATTCTAATTCAATTGACATTGGATTATCATACTGTCTTTCAAAAACCACACTCAATTTTCTAAAATCATTAATTGGATACATATTAAGACTTTCGTCAACATAAGATCCGCTAAAGTAATGAAATTCTTTTAAAATACTGTCATGAAAATCCCCAAAAAGGTAATTCAGATTTTCGATATCATACTGGTTCTTGATTATATTCCACATTTATATTTCCTCCGTTTTTTATGGCGTTACTAAGTTAACTGGAAGTGTCCACCACAGTGGGGGGAGTAATGAAGGTAAAATTCTTACTGCTCGATACAATAAATAGGCAGTTCCCATTGCACATACAGCACCAAGCCCACTATTAACTGCCTTATATTGATTTTGATATGCGACATCTGGATCTGGTTCTCTGGCAGGTCCTCTTTTACCATTATCCCAAACATGATCATGAGGGAATTTGTGATTTCCTGAGTGGTTGTAATCTCTATCCCGAGTAGGTTTTCCATCTGGTCCGTACCATCTATCTTGTTTTGGTGTTCCATCGGGGTTGGCCTGTATCGACTTTAGTGGAGTGCCTGACGAAAACGTCCCTATAACCCAAAGCACCTATTTATGCGGAGATCCCACCCTCTTTCATACGACGATAGTCAACCGGGCTCATATAGCCAAGGGTTGAATGAATACGTTTCCGGTTATAAAAGATTTGGATGTATTCGAAGATGTCGTTTTCTATTTCTTCCATTGTATCATACCTTCGGCGATTGAGACATTCTCGTTTTGTGGTGGCGAAGAAACTCTCCACACACGAGTTGTCATAAGGGCAGCCGGGTTTGCTCATGGATGAAATGATGTCGTTTTCATTTAAGAAATCGTGGTAACCGTTGCTGCTGTATTGAACTCCCCGATCACTGTGAAAGGTCAGTTTAACCGGTTTGTTGCGGCTGGCCAACGCATTGCCCAAAGCACGTTTTGCCAGCTCCGTGTTGGGGTTCTTACTGATCGAATACCCAACGACTTCGCGATTGAAAAGATCGATGACCACGGAGAGATAGACCCATCCCAAAGTGGATTTGATGTAGGTGATGTCTCCGGCCCAGACTTTGTCCGGTTCAGTCACTTTAAACTCCTGCTTGACCAAATTGTCACTGTATCTTCCATCTGATTTCGCTTCTGGATAAAGGGTGAATTTCTTGCTGGTGACCGGATATAGGCCGCTTTCTCTCATTAATCGCCGTATTTTATAGGCACTTAACCCAGTTTCTTCCTTTTTAAAGATTTTATAGATCCTTCTGGCCCCATAAGTCTCCTTGGATTCATTGAACACCTTCTCAATACGCAAAATCAAACCAAAGTCTTTCAAGGCCCTGGCTTCTCGCTTCTCTACCCGTTTATTCCACTGGTAATAACCACTCTCTCTGATCCCTAACGCTTTGCACATCTTCACCACCCGATGCTCAGAGCGGTATCGGTGGATCGCTTCATATTTCATTCGCCTTGTCGCATGAAGATGTGCAGGGATTTTTTTAGGATCTCTACCTTCTCTTTCTCATCCAGCAGTTCTTTTTCCTTCTGCTTCACCGCTCTCTCAAGTTCCTTGACTCGATGAGTCAGCTCATGACTTGATTTGGGCACCGCTCTTACGGTTCCCTTCATTTCGGCGTAACTCGGTAAGTTGTTCTTTCGGCGGTAATCTCTCATCCACCGACAGACTGTATTCGTATCGATTCCAATCTCTTCCGCCATTTGAGTCGCTGAGATATTCCGATCCAAAATGTACTTGACCGTTTTCTCTCTGAACTCCGGCGTGTATTTACTATTATTGCTTGGCATGTTGTTTCTCCCTTGTTTGTACCACTATGATATTTTACAAAGGGACTTCGCTTTTCTCAACACACCCCAACCCACATTTAACCGAATTGTATAGTCACGGTATAGTCACGGCATGAAAAAAGCCCTGATTTAGGGCTTAAAATGCATATGGAGCAGGTGAGGGGAATCGAACCCCCGTATCGACCTTGGGAAG
>CAZXTB010000138.1:0-4545 GCA_964643535.1 uncultured Erysipelotrichaceae bacterium
AGTGATGAAGTGGCTGCGCTGATGCTGACAAATCCTAATACACTGGGTCTATTTGATCCAAACATAGAAGAAATAGCTTCTTTGGTTCATCAAGCAGGAGGACTACTCTATTACGATGGAGCCAATCTAAACGCCATCATGGGTGAAGTAAGACCTGGTGATATGGGTTTCGATGTGGTTCATCTTAACCTACATAAGACCTTCTCTACCCCTCATGGCGGAGGAGGACCAGGATCAGGACCTGTAGGGGTCAAGAAATACTTGATACCTTATTTACCTAAGGGAACCATCATCAATAATCACTTCGTTGAGAGTGAAAAATCCATAGGAAGAGTACGCTCCTATTATGGCAATTTCCTAGTCAACGTAAGAGCCTATACCTATATCTTATCCTTAGGGTCTAGTGGCTTAAAAGAAGCCTCTGAGATGGCTGTACTCAATGCGAACTACATGATGAGTCAACTTAAAAATGACTTCACTGTGGCTTATCCTAATCCTTGTATGCATGAATTTGTATTGTCTCTACAGGATTTAAAAGACAAGACAGGGATCTCTGCGAAGGACATCTGTAAAGGATTACTGGATTATAAGGTACATCCCCCTACGATGTATTTCCCTCTGATCGTTCATGAGGCACTGATGATTGAACCTACAGAAACAGAATCCAAAGAAACCATGGATGAATTCATCAAGGTTCTTATTGAGCTGAAGAATAAAGCTTACACAGATCCTGATTATCTCAAGAATGCGCCTTATAGTACCCCGATCAAACGAGTCGATGATGTCTTAGCGGCTCGTCATCCAATTTTAAAATACGAACAATAAAAAAAGAAGGTCCAAGCCATTGGACCTTCTATTTATTTTAGTGAGACACTTTCATCGGGTTCTGGTGAATCTACTTTTTTACGACGTTTATAAAGAAGGATAAACCACGATAGTGCGCTAAGACCTAAAGCTGATCCTCCTAAGATCCCTAACCAATGATCTACGGATTCTGGTAAACCACTGACGCGAAGTTCTTTCACATCACTGCTGGCTAAACTGATGTCTTCTTGAGTATTGAGATGAAGTCTAAATCGATAGATACTGTTGGTCCAACCTTCTGGTGGGATGTAAGAATAGGTGCCTTGTGTTTCCCCAAGTGGGATCTCTGACAGTGTCATCATTTCTAAGTCTTCGATGAGACTGTTTCCTTTTAAAACTTCAACCATAACTTTAACGTTGTTTTCAACTTGATAAATGTTTTTTATCGTATAGACAAATTTCGCGTTTTTGATTTTATCGGTCTTCTCATCAAATTGAGGACCGACTAAGAATACACTGATAAACACAGTTTGAACCTTTAGATCTAAGGTTAATACATCCTTATCTTTTAGAGTAAACTCTTCTCTAGCGATTTCTGTGCCTTCATAATAGGCAAAGACGATGTAGTCTCCTGGAACCAAGCGATCCAGTAAGAGTCCACTCTCTGAATCAGAAACAGGGTCATAACCTCCACTGTCATTGATCCTAAAGACTCTAATGTCAGCCACAAATGGTTTATTATCTTTTCCTATGGTCGTAAAGGAAACTTCAGCTGCTTCTCCTAAAATAATGAGCTTCGTTTTCAATTGAGCAGAACCAAGCAGTTGTATCCCTGTCACTTCATCAGGCAAGATTTGAGCAACCAAGCCCAATTCATAGGTTCCCGCAACGGCTGTTTTATCGAGCTTTAGTGAGACTGGAATCGTTACTCTAGAGTTGGCTTTGATTTTAATTATGGAGTTTTTTAATAGAAACGTAACCCCTTTAGGCCCATTGGTTTCTAGGCTTACTCGAATGTCTTGATCATAGTTATTAAAAAAAACAACGTTGACATCCTTGGTAGTGATCTGTTCACCAGGAACCATTTTAAAGGTATAACTGGAGAAAGAACCAGATACCCCAAAACCACCTGTTTCAGCTTTTACGCCAGGTGAAATCAGAGTCATCATTAAGATGAAACCACATAGACTTAATAAGACCCGTTGGATGAATGAACGATGTTTCATAGTGCTCCTTTAATCAATATTAATTTGAAATGCCTAATGTAACGGATCCCCAATACAATCCGTTTTGAAATTTCTGAGACAATTGAATATAAACATAGAGTTGAACGCTTGTTCCTGCTTCATTTGACTTGAGTCCATCAAGCGAAAACAAGGCAAATTCACTGGACAATTGTATCGCACTGCTTAGACCATAACTGTTCTCATCGTTTAATCTCAAAGAGAAAGTTTGGTTAGAATTTATGTCTAAACTAGAGTCACTAACTAAAGCAGCTTGTAGATCTTGTGTTTGATGATCAGATACAGAACTCCCTAACCAGCTTTCAGAGGACTTCGCACTTAGATCATAAGATCCATTACTGATGATTTTGACACTAGATGTGGCTAGTGAACTCAGCGAAGAGTAACTCGTATCATGAGCGATACTTCCCCAACTTAAGTTCTCTGAACTGAGTTGGATCTCTCCATACCAAGCGATACTTAAGTTATTAAGAGAAGCACTATCTAGGGTTGGTAATGGCGCAAATACTTCATCTCTATAATCATCCATCACATTGATCGTTATGCCCCAATCAGCGGCAGCTTGAGCTACTTTTGAGACCGTAAACTCAATCACGAACTCATAGGTAGTTAAGCCATTCTCAAATTGCGATACATTCGATGAATTCAATGACCAAGTGGAGTTTAGGTTACTTGTGAACTCATCGTAAACGATCGTAGGTTCATCTTGAAAACCAGTATTCCAATAGAAACAGAATTGACTTCCATCTTGATTGGTCCCTGTTATAGTTTCTGGATTGTATTCGCCTTGAACGAAGATGACTTCAAAAAGCATATTATCAAGATTATCATCGTCTGTAACGGTAAAGCTAAGTTCATAGTTTTGAGTAGGTATAAGCAAGCTTACTGCTGAAGATCCATCCACTTCAGTTAGTGATAGATTAGTGACCTCGATATTTCTAAACATAGAAGCATACGTCACAGTGCTCATCTCATTAAAAAAAATGATTGTTAATCCTATCATCATCATTTTTCTTAATTTAACAGAGATTTTCATAATGTGTTCCTGGTTTAATTATACTTTATTATGTTTCCTTAACTGTCTCTCACAGCATACTTGGTCGCTTTTAATGCACAAGTGGAATGTACCCTTCGTAAAATAAAACCAAGCTAAATTTGAATTCTCAAATAAAAACTCTATCCAATGGGACAGAGTTTTTTAGAGATTCAGTTTTGATTATTGTACGATGTCAATGTGGTTACTAATGCCCATAGAAACGGTTCCAGTATATGTTCCGTTTTGGAAACCAGTACCTAATTGAAGGTAGAAATAATACCACTTCTCAACGCCTGCTTCACTGGTCTTAGCTAAATTCGATTCTACCGTGATCCAGCTTGATGAAACTTGTTTGAAACCAGATACAGATCCACCAGTTCCATTCTCAATTGAGTAGTCACTGGTATTGATTCTGATCCCAAATGTCTTGTCAGCAGTCGGATCTGTAGATAAAGTAACTGTACCATCAACTCCACCAACATTATTAGCTTCATGGAAGAACCAAGATTCACCCGCAGAAACATACGTATCGAATGCTCCATTACTGTAGTATTTGAATTGGGTAGCAGTTCTTGTGTTTGCATATGTAGCATTATACGCAACTTCGCCCCAAGGCATTAAATAGTGTTGTTCTTCATCTTTATAGGCTTGTGATACCAATTGACCATACCAATTCATCCCAATACTGGATTCAAGACTTTGTGAATCCTTATCAGGTGTTGATTCATTGGTAGCCACTTCAACATATAATTTCCATGTGCTGCTGGCTACAGCGATATCACTTGTTCTAAATCTAAATACAAAATTAAAGGTCAATGGATCACTTTCATCATAGAATCCAGCTTGAGCATTGCTGCTATGGATAATCCATGAGGAACCTGGATCAGATGCTTCTCCCCAATCCACTACAGTTTCATTTTGAAGTTGACTTGTCGCAATACCAGCCTGATTCCAGAAGAACGCAAAGACGTCACCGGTAAGGGTTGTTCCATCTAGTGTTGATGGCACAATATCTCCATCTGGATCATCATAGAGTACAACTCTTAAATTCATACCATTTAAGCCATCCAAATCAGAAACGGTAAAGCTTACAACATAATACTCATTTGCGTTCAGTGTTTGAACCGCACTAGTGTTGGTTGAATCTTTTAGGGCAAGATCGGTTATCTCAATTGGATTGGTATAACCAACAGTCGTAAAAGAACTGACCAAGTTTTGGGAATAGGTTGGACTTGGTGGTGCTGATGCTAGTACACTGGTAACCATCAACAACATAAGAATTAAACTAAACAAACTTCTAAACGAGAAATTAAATAGTGATTTCTTCATAAAGTGATCTCCTTAATCTAGATTATAAAATATGCCTAGCACCTTAGACGAATTTACGCATAAGTGGTAGATATTTACGCATAAATAACCTATAATATATTCTAAATAGAGCTTATTTAGAATTAATGAAAG
>CAZXTB010000139.1:0-4532 GCA_964643535.1 uncultured Erysipelotrichaceae bacterium
TTGGAGCCTTGCTTTCAGGGATCATAGGGGCTCGTTTGTGGTATGTCTTGTTTTATAACTTCGAGTCTTATCTAGCCAATCCACTAAGTATCATTATGACTTGGAGCGGAGGTTTAGCCATACAAGGGGGCTTGATGTTGGGTGTCGTTTATGGGTATTGGTATACCCGTAGAAAGAAAATCAACTTCCTAAGAGGAGCGGATATCGTTGTACCGGCCATTCTTTTAGCTCAAGCGTCTGGTCGATGGGGAAACTTCTTTAATCAAGAAGCGTATGGAAGAATCGTAAACGAAGCCTATTATAACTTCTTCCCTAGTTTCATAAAAGACATGATGTTTATTCAAGGCGCTTTTAGAGAACCTACGTTTCTTTATGAATCCGTTTTAAACATCATTGGCTTCTTCGCCATTACCTATGGTTTAAAACATGTGATGAAGCTTAAACGAGGAGACCAATTCTATGGTTATCTCGTTTGGTATGGAATCACACGTTTCTTCGTTGAAGGCTTTAGAAGTGATAGTTTATATGTATGGGGAACCTTTATCCGTACAGCTCAAGTCTTATCGATCGTGTTTATCTTTATTGGACTATTGGGTTGGAGTGGTTTCTTTACGAGATTCTTTAAGAATCCAAAACCTGTGATCCTGTTTGATTTAGATGGGACCTTACTCGATACAGAACCATTAATCATCGAAACCTTTACTCAAGTCTTAAAGAAACATAAACCGGATCTTGTTTTAACCCGTGACCAGAAGATTGGTTTCTTAGGTCCTACCCTTCATGAATCCTTAGAGAAGTACTTAGATCCTGAAACAGCTAAACAAGCTTTTGAAGAGTATCGTGCTTTGAATATTGAACTTCATCCTACGATGATCAAAACGATGCCTCATGCGAAAGAGCTATTAGAAGCCCTTAAGGAAAAGAATTATACCTTAGGTGTCGTCTCATCTAAGAAGAAAGATGTCGTTGAATTGGGTTTAAAATTGACTCATCTAGACACGTATTTCTCAACGATCATCGGTTACGATGAAGTCAAGAAATACAAACCTGATCCAGAAGGATTAATCAACGCCTGTAAAGCACTTAATAGATATCGCGATGATGCGATCTATGTCGGGGATACAGATACCGATATGATGGCTGCGGATAGAGCCGGGATGTATTCAGTGGCGTTGATTACCCACGATGAGCGTAAACAAGCCATCCTAGACACCAAGCCTAATGAAGCCATACATGATTTGATGGAGCTCTTGCCCATCTTAGAGAAGAAGGTCTCATGGACCAGATCTACGATTTAGCGATTGTAGGCGCAGGTCCTGCTGGGATGACAGCGGCCATCTATGCCAAGCGTGCAGGATTAAAAGTCATCTTGTTTGAAGGTTCTGCCCCGGGTGGTAAACTCGTTAAGACCTTTGAGATTGATAATTGGCCAGGTGAGAAACGCATCTCTGGGGTAGATTTAGCCATGAAGATGTATGATCATACCAGTCATTTAGAGATCGAAATGGAGTTCGTTGGGGTTAAGAAAATCGAAGATGGTCACACTAAAACCGTCATCACGGATGATGATCGACGCTTCACCTGTAAGGCTGTTATCTTAGCTACAGGAACTGTAGAGAATAAGATGAATGTTCCTAATGAAGAAAGATTAACCGGTCATGGGGTTAGTTTCTGTGCCGTATGTGATGGGGCATTCTATAAACATAAGAAAGTCGTCGTCATAGGAGGAGGCAACTCCGCTTTAGAAGAAGCCCTCTATTTGACTCAGTTTGCGGATAAGGTCACCGTTGTCATTCGACGGGATGTCTTTAGAGCCGATAAGGTGGCTCAAGATCATGTCTTAGCTCATCCTAAGATCGATGTGATTAGACATTGTGTTCCAATCAGTGTTCTAGGAGAAGACAAGGTCATTGCGATTAAACTACGTAATCTAGAAACCCTAGAAGAATTCGACGTAGAAACCGATGGGATCTTCCCTTATATCGGAGCGAATGCGAATACCTCCAGTGTTGCGCATCTAGACATCCTAGATCCTTTAGGTTATATGATCGTCAATGAGAAGATGGAATCCAAAGTGCCAGGCATTTATGGGGCAGGAGACGTCTGTGTTAAACCCTTAAGACAAGTCGTTACCGCTGTTTCTGATGGCGCAGTAGCAGCCCAAGCTTCTTTCCAATACATTCAATCTGTTTAAACGATCCTTTAGGATCGTTTTTTAATGCCAAAGTTAAATGGGTAAAGCTAAGAATAGTGAGTCTTATTTGATATGATTTACCTACACTAACCACAAGGGGGAAACATGAATAGAAAAGATGCTTATTTGATTTTAGCCCTGTTTACGGATGTATTGATTGTCATATCTTATGAAGCTTTTGGGAATGGTCGTTTATTTCAAGACTATACGAATTTTTCTCAACCAGTAGGAGCTGTATTCAATATAGCCAATGGCTATTTAGGGATAGTCGCGATCATCGCCATCTATCGTAATAGAGATAAAGTAAGAAAATTTATGGGTGTTCAATAAACAAAAAAATCATCTCTTTGAAGGAGATGATTTTTAGTTCTGAACACTTTGATAGTGTGATTGTCGACTGGTATACAGTGTATCTTAATTCTTGTGATTAAATGGATTAAGGATTTCCTTCATCTTTTCTAAATAAAGAAATGATTGGTAATAAAACTGCCGCAACTAAGCCCGCCGCAAAGCCATTGTTATAGAGGTTAAATCCACCATGTAGGTAGCCTACATTAAGCACAACAGACGAATGGATGAAACCTGCTACGACACCCCACTGCCAGCCAAATTTTCCTGCGATGGGAGATAATGCGGTCCCAAATAGAGCCGCCATTTGAATCGCAGGATCATTGATAGAGAACACTTTAAGTAAAGAACCAATAAGTACCCCTAAAAATATCGGTAATATATTTCTAGGGTGTTTCCCAAAGGCACTAAAACCTGAAATCGTTAGAATACCACCAATGGTAGGTCCATTTAAATCACCTTGAATAAGAAGGATATAACTCGTTGAGATGATACCAGTAATGCCCATGTTGATTAAAGTGATCCCAAAACCTTCTAGAGCGATAAAGTCAGTGATCAACTTACCAGAATGACTCAATAATTTCTTGTAATTACGAAATGACTTCCCATTGATCATAAAACCAGCCACCAACATGATTAGAAATATCCCAAAGAGATACACACTTAGAACTTGATTGTTTCCACTTGACCAAATGAATTGTGGAATTGGTTCATAACCAAATGATCGCATGATGGATACAAAAATCAGACCCAACATACCCACTGAAAATCCAATATTGTATAGATTATAGCCTTGATGAACATGGATCAAAGAAGAGGCAAGCGGTGAAATCAAGAAGCCTAATATTAGTCCTATTGCCATTGCGAGAGGAATACCTATCAACAAAGATGAGCTACTTCTAAAAGCGATCTCAGTGATCGCAGGGGCCATTGAAGTCCCAAACAAAGCAGGCACAAGATACTTATTAAACTTCTCTTTTTTAAATCGAGAATAAGCATAGGCTCCTAATAAGATAAACCAAACATTAAATAAGTTTTTACCAAACAAGGCAAAACCAGATATGGTAAAAAGAGCTGCGATTAAAGGCCCATTTAGACTCTGTTTCATTTTATACAACAATAAGATACAAACAAGGCTAACTAAACCTGAATTAACGAAAGCTGCCCCCATGTTGCCTAATCCTATGTAGTCTGTAATGAGACTTGAAGGCATGGTTAAGATGGCTTGTAAACCCGTTGTGATTTCAACAAAGGTATTTTGTGTAAATCCAAAGAGTATTTGAGCTAAAGAAAACAAGATAACAAAACTGTACTTGGAATCAAATACCCTTCCTTGGTTCATATTGCCTCCATTGATTTTGAAAATAGTATTGCCTTATCTAATAGGTTGTCATCATTACTATAACATCCCTTTGTTTAGATACAAGAAATTTACAATCTAGTACCAATTCAAAGTCTTATGCCATCTTGTGAAACACCAGGATGCGTGGTAGAATAAAATCCTAGGAGATCTTATGAAACGACGCGTCATCTTATTAACAGGCATCTCGGGTGCCGGTAAAACAACAACCATGGGTATTTTAGAAGATATGGGTTATCACTGTATCGATCAATTCCCTATAAGTTTATTAAAAGACTTAAGAACTTTGATCATTAAGGGATCTGATCCACGATTTGATAATGTGGTCATTTCGATGTCTCTTCATGACTTTGAAAGCTTCCATGTCTTATTTAGAGGACTTGATGTCGATCTAAGGGTCATCTTCTTAGAAGCCTCTCATGATGAACTCTTAAGACGCTATAAATCAACTCGACGTAATCATCCTTTGCTTATCTCCAATAAGGTCTCTACTTTAGAAGAAGCTTTGACCTTAGAAGAAGAGAATCTAAAGAATTTAAAAGACACCAGTTTTACTGGAATAGATACGACCTTTCTAAAAGGAACTGAACTTAAGAGCCGTTTAAACAAAATGTTTTCTCTTAATGATCA
>CAZXTB010000140.1:0-4505 GCA_964643535.1 uncultured Erysipelotrichaceae bacterium
CTCTGATCATAGCCTCATTATAAAATAAAAATGACGCTTTGCGTCATTTATGGTAGGTCTGATTCGATAGAATCTTAAAACTTCGATAGATCTGTTCTAAGACCAAGACTCTAACAAGCCCATGAGGGAAGGTATTGTCTGATAGTTTCCAGATCAAATTGGCTCTTTCTCTTAGCTCATCATTGACGCCTAAAGAGCCTCCGATCACAAAGACCACATTCTTAACGGATCGATTGAAGATGGATTGGATCACTTGAGCTAAGCCAACTGAACTTAAAAGCTCGCCTTTAAGATCTAATAAGATGACCCCGTCTTCTAAACTGATTTGAGATAGGATCGCTTTGGATTCTTTCTCAATGGCTTTCTGATTCAAAGAATCACTGTCTGTGTTAGGTTCATCCGCTAACTCTATGAGCGTTAGTTTATGAAAAGGTTGTATGCGTTGAGAATAATCCTCAACGAGACTGATAAGTGCCTTTTCTTTGAGCTTACCTACACAAATCAGTTTGATCATTCGAGTTTGGCACTGGTGGTATAGGTTGTTGTGCCTCTTACGTAAGTAACTTCTACGGTATCCCCTACTTGTTTCCCATAAAGCAATCTTCTGAATTGCTTAAACGAAGTCACCGTGACCCCATCAAAAATCGTAATCACATCTTTCGCTTTTAAGCCAGCTTTAGCGGCAGGTGATCCTGTTTGGACCCCCGTGATCATAATCCCTTTATCTAGATCCAGTTGGATCCCATAGAAGCTCTTTTGGGCGGAAGGCATCGTATCGATACTGACCGCAGAAACCCCCAACAATGGACGAATGACTCTTCCGTTGGCCATCAATTGTTCAATGATCGGAACGATCTCGTTGACAGGGATCGCAAAGCCCATACCTTCTACACTACTGTCCGCGATCTTCATCGAGGTTATCCCAATCAATTCCCCAGCCATATTGATCAGTGGTCCTCCTGAATTACCAGGATTGATGGCTGCGTCTGTTTGTAAAACGATGGAATCCCAATCATCGGTCCCATCCCCATCGATATCGACAGGAACGATTCGATCTGTTCCTGAAATGATGCCCATGGTTACAGATCCTGAGAATTCAAATCCTAAAGGACTCCCAATCGCTAAGACGGTTTCTCCTACTTTAACCAAAGAGGAGTCCCCTAAATCAAAGGTCTTAACAGTAAAATCAACAGGGACTTTTAATAAGGCCAAGTCGGTAAATTTATCAGATCCTACGACGATGGCATCGACTTCTTCTCCGTTGACAAAGGTCACGGTAACGTTGGTTGCCCCATCGATGACGTGATTGTTGGTGATGATGTAGACATTGCCTTCTTGTGAAAGGTAAATGGCGCCACTACCTGTAGAAACAAGCTCCGTTTGATAGTAATTGGATACCCCAACGACTTTAGATAGGTTATCTGCGACGACTTTCGTAAAACTCGTCGTAAATTCTGTATCGACTTCACGGATGATCTTGACTTCTCCAGTCAATTCTAAAGTATCTAAAAGATTTTTTACCCCGATGTACTCAAAGGTCAGTACGGTGTTCCAAATCAGTAAGACACCAATAATCAAGGTCGCGTATTTCTTCATAAAGTTCCTCCTGAGACAGAATCATTCTGTTTAGCACAATCCAAGGTGATGTTTGGATTAAGTTTTATTTGATGGGCTTCAAAGGTTTCGATTAAGGTCTGTAAGGCATGTCTTTCTGTATTGGCTTCATTGGATAAATGAGCCAAGTGGATCGATTTTGTGTTGAGTCCTACCAATTGAGCCAGATAAGCAGCACTGTCTTCATTACTGAGGTGGCCACTGTCCGATAAGATCCTAGATTTAACTGGATAAGGTCGTTGTGTTTGCATCAATAATTCAACATCGTGATTGCTTTCAAAGATATAATAATCAGCGTTGCTTAAATGAATAAAGTCAGTTTCTCTTAGATAGCCTGTATCTGTTATATAAACCAAAGACGTTTCTTGATGTCTAAAGACATACCCGAAGGTCTCTTCTGCATCATGAGACAAAGGTAAAGGCAAGATCTCTAGATCACCTATGGTGATCCATTGATAAGGGTCCAAGACGAAGGTATCCTCTCTATCCTTTAGTCGATGAGGTGCATAAACAGGTTGATTCTTAAAAAGTTTCAACTGACTGACATGATCGATGTGGTTGTGGGTAATGACGACCGCATGAATCTCATGATAGTGTACGCCACAATTATGGAGAGATTGTGTCAAATAACGTTTTGTATGACCACAATCTAAAAGAACTTTCGTTGTTTTGGTTTCGATGAGCGTACTGTTGCCTCTTGAACCACTACATAAAACGGTGTATTTCATCAGCAGTACAAATATCTACAAGGATTCATCCACACTCCATTGACCATGACCCCAAAGTGTAAGTGAGGTCCAGTTGCTTTTCCGGTTTGACCAATGGTTCCGATAACTTCCCCTTTATTGACGACGATGCCTTCAACGACCCAACTTCTAGAACGTAAATGAGCATAATAGGTAATCATTCCATTGTTGTGATTGATTCTAACATAGTAACCAGACAATGAATTATAGCCAACTTCCATGACACGACCACGATCGGCTGCATAAATAGGACCTGCATTCGTTGTGGTATATTTCATATCAAGACCTTGATGCCACTGACCATTTATGTAGTAACAATGGAATTGACAGGTCAAATAACGAGGATAGCCTATCGGCCAACGTAAGGTACCTGATCCTATATGTGGGATGATCTTGGTTCCAATCAAGACAACTTCTCGAATGGGTTGTTTGGTGATGACAGAAGAACTTTCATGACTCTCTACCAAGACCCCATTGACGTATTTCTCAACATACTTCACATTCTTATACCCTACTTTATCATGCGTCTTGATGACTGAAAGGCCTTCTCTGATCGACGCATCTTTCACATACAAGGTGGTTTCTGGATAAACGATTTCTTTTGCGAAACGTTCTTTTGTAACAACCACGCTTAAAGGAGAATCAAAATAACTCACATTTAAAACGGTCCCTGGAACTAGGATCTGATTTTCAGATTTGATGATTTCACTGTTGACGCTAACGAGCTGTTGGGCTGTCATTCCAGAGAGATAGGCAATGTATTCTACGGTATCGTAAGTCTTGACTGTGTAGGTCTTTAAGGCTTCTGTATAGCCATAACTTAGGAAATACATGATTTCAGCTTTTGTTTTTAAAATCTCAGATACTGATGCCATCGCTGCAGAATATTCTGCAGTTTCTAAGACATTGATTCCGATTTCTCTTGTCCCATAAGTTGTAAGTTCTGCCGGCATTTGTTTTAGCTTTAAGAGATCATACGCATCTACAGAGATGAAGTTTAAAAGGAACTGTTCCTTGGCTGTCTCAAAATCTTTGGTGTTCTTAACGTAAATGATGGCCCCGTTAGAGAATTTTATCTTAAATACTTGAACTGAGAATAAAGTGTTTTCTTTTAGATAATCAAAAATCTGCGAATCCGCATTCTCATAAAAGATGTAACTTTCTTCTCTCGTGATAAAGATATCTTCCCCTAAACCTAATTTAGTATCCGGGAAGTCCGCTTGATAAGTCTCCACATAAACACTCTGTAAGAAAGCATCTAGATCTTCTTGACTGGTTAAAACCCCAATCAGTTGATTTTTATGGTAAACCTTTTGGATAAGATGAGCTTGTACATCAACCGATAAAACAGGTTGATTGACGATACTGGACTCTTTTACGTTGATCTTTGTGATAAGGCTTTGGCCTGATCCAAAAGTATCCGCTGCGATCATCAATAAGAAACTCATGACAAGCGCAAACAAGATCGTTAGAATTTTCTTCATCTATTCACCTTGACCTTGGGCAGATTCAGAAATGTTATAGAAGGCATTGATGTTGCGTTCAAACGCGAGGTTGATGCTGCCTGTTGCCCCGTTACGATGTTTAGAAATCAAGACTTCAGTAACTTCTGTCGTCTTTTCTTCTTCTTCACGTTTATAGTAAGATTCACGATAAAGGAACAATACGATGTCCGCATCTTGTTCCAAAGATCCTGATTCTCTTAGATCAGATAGCTGAGGTTTATTCCCGGCTCTTTGTTCAACCATACGAGACAATTGAGATAAAGCCATGACAGGTGTTTCTAGCTCTCTGGCCAACGCTTTTAAAGCACGTGAAATCTCAGAGACTTCTTGTTGTCGATTATCAGAGGAACCTTTTCCACTGCCTGAGATCAACTGAATATAGTCGATGACGATCAGACTTAAAGGATGTTCAGCTTGAAGCTTTCTACATTTAGAAAATATCTCAGCGACTCTAATCGATGGGGAGTCATCGATGTAGATCTTGGTGTTTTTAAGATCAGCTGCGGCTTCGTTTAGCGCATTCCATTGTTGATTGGATTTAAATTGACCTGTTCTTAGTTCAGACCCATTGATACGAGACTTAACCGACAACATACGTGTGATCAACTGTTCAGCAGGCATTTCTAATGAGAATAAGGCT
>CAZXTB010000141.1:0-970 GCA_964643535.1 uncultured Erysipelotrichaceae bacterium
CAAATATAAGTCGAGGTAATCTACGCCTAGTTTAGAGATGGTTTTTTCAAACTCGGCTAAGGCTTCATCATAGCCTTTGATTTGAGCTTGAAGTTTACTGGTGATGAAGATGTCTTCTCTAGGAAGTCCTGAGTCTTTGATGGCTCTTCCAACAGCCTCTTCATTCCCATAAGCTGCCGCCGTATTGATATGACGATAGCCATTCTTAAGCGCTAAGGCTACGGCTTCATAAGCTGCTTCGTTGGGAATCTGCCAGGTCCCAAAACCTACCACAGGGATATTGATCCCATTACGAGTGGTTCTTACTTCATGGATTGTTTTCATAAGGTCCTCTTTCTATAGGAAAGGTATTCTTTTTAAGAAAGATCTATAGTTTAGCGATCAAGAGTCTTTCTACAGAGTTGGCTACATCTTCTAATCGATCACAAGTATCTTCCATTCTAGAATAAATGGCTTTCTTTTGAATGATACGTTTGGCATCGGTTTCGTTGATGAAGAGATTTCTCATACTATCAATATAGACCTGATCGGCATCCTCTTCCAGTACATTGATTTCTTTGATGACCGCATACATCTTCACAGTATCCATTTTTTTGAATCGTCTAAGATGTGTCATCAGTTCTAAAGCCAATTCTGCTTGAAGAACCATGATGTCGATGAACTTGTTGTAGAAGATGTCTGGTTCTTTAATGTTGAGCATGTAGATATGAGCAGAAACATAATCGATATGATCGGTAACATTCTCAATCGATTTTAAGATATCGATCAAATCAGATTGATCGATAGGGGTTATAAAAGCATCTTCGATGATCTGTAGGGATCTATGAACATGATGATCACCTTCGTGTTCGATTTCTTTGATTTTGAGTTGTTCTTCACGACTGATGATGCCATCTTTGAAGCCTTCTTTTAAGGCAATAGCGGCTCTTAAGGTAATTTCAGCCCCTTGTGTAATCATTTCAAAATAATC
>CAZXTB010000141.1:980-4463 GCA_964643535.1 uncultured Erysipelotrichaceae bacterium
AATCGACATCGGATGGAACGATAATACCTTTGATTTTAGATAAGAGTGTTTTCTTTGTCATAGTGCCTCCTATAGCAATATTGCGCGAATGATGATCGCGAAAACATAACCCAGAAACATACACGCAGGGAAGGTTAAGATCCATGCGGCGATCATTTCCTTAGCGATGCCCCAATCTACTTTAGAGATCCCTCTAGAAGCACCTGCCCCCATCATCGCGGTGGCTTTGGAGTTGGTGGTACTCAGTGGTATTCCCCGAGAAGTCGCTAAGAGTAAGCTTGTAGAAGCAATCAGTTCAGCTGTAAAGCCTTGATATTTTTCTAGATTGACCATATCCATTCCCATGGTTTTAATGATACGGTAACCTCCAATGGAGGTCCCTATCGCCATGATGCCAGAAGCTGCGATCATGATCCATAAAGGAATGACCATGGCTCCTGTTTGAACAGGCAATGCTTTACCAACGATAAGTGCCAAGACCATAACGCCCATAAACTTTTGACCATCTTGAGCTCCATGAGCGAAAGCCATCAACATCGCCGAGACCAATTGTCCTCGTGCGAAGAACTTATTGGCTTTTCTTCGATTGACGTTTCTAAAGGCGTAAGCCATCAGTTTAGTTCCAAAATATCCCGCAACCAAGCCAACAAGCACAGAGATAAACAAACCACCAAAGACCTTATAGACTGAAGTCATATTGAGTGCCGCAAGACCATTTAAAGACATCCCAGCGCCCATTAAACCAGCCACCAAAGCGTGACTCTCACTGGTAGGGATCCCAAAGCGCCAAGCCCCTACGGCCCATAAAACGATGGCCAATTGAGCAGCGGCTAAGGTAACTAAACCTTCGTCACCAGAAGTGATCGAGATGATCGTAGAAGTCGTCATCGCAACAGCGGATCCCATTAAGAAAACCCCTAAGAAGTTGAAGAAAGCGCCCATCATAATGGCTGCTTTAGGAGACATAACACGCGTAGATACGACCGTTGCGATCGCATTAGGTGCATCTGTCCATCCATTGACGAAGATGGAGCAACCAATTAGAAACAACGTAAAGATCAAGATAACATTCATAGGGATAATTCTCCTTGTTGAATCAAATGATAGACACTAAGCGCTTTCTTAAGGTATCCCTTTAGACAAATTAAGACGCTTTTTTTAAATCGACACATCGAAATTTTACGATACGTTCTTAGATAAATCAAGGCTCAAAAGAATTTTGATCTATTTATAATCAAATCGCATTTTATCGATGTGAGTGCTATTAAATTATACCCTAGATTGAACCCAATTCATCACGTACTTTTTTAAACATTTCGACTGCTTTTAGAAGTTGAGTTTGAGTATGAGACGCACTGACCATGACCCTTAAACGAGCCTTGCCTTTTGGGACAGTAGGGAAGATGATCGGGGATACATAGACACCACATTCATAGAGACGTTTTGAATACTTTACGCATAAGGCTTCATCGAAGATCATGACTGGGGTAATTGGAGATTCACTATGACCAATATCAAATCCTGCTTGGCTCATCTTCGTTTTAAAGAAAGCACTGTTATCCCATAAGGCCTTGGTGAACTCATCGCTTTCGTTCATCATTTTAAGTCCTTCGATTAAAGCGCCTACGACTGCAGGAGGTAAATTCGTTGAGAATAATAAAGGACGAGCTCTTAATGAGAGCCATTCTTTCATGACTTTCTTACCAGCCACATAACCTCCCATAGCCCCAAAAGCTTTAGATAAGGTTCCTATCGTAAAGTCGATTCTCCCATGAAGATGAAAATGATCGACGGTGCCTCTTCCGTTTTCACCCAAGACTCCTGATCCATGCGCATCATCCACATAGGTCAAGCAGTTATATTTTTCTGCCAGATCTACGATCTGAGGCAGTTTCGCAAGATCTCCGTCCATAGAAAAGACCCCATCCGTAATGATGAGGACATTGGTATACTGGGCTCTTTTTTCACTTAAAATTCGTTCTAAATCGATCATATCACTGTGTTTATAAACAGCTTTATCAGCCTTTGATAACTTGACCCCATCGATGATGGAGGCATGGTTGAGCTCATCGGATAAGATGAGATCTCCTGCTTCAGTGATGGCCTGGATAACCCCTGCGTTACAGTTGAATCCAGATTGAAAGACAAGGACAGCTTCTTCTTTCTTAAACAGCGCTAAATCTGACTCGAGTTGTTCATGAAGAGACATGTTGCCTAGAATGGTTTTAACAGCGCCTGCGCCTATTCCATATGTTTCTATGGCTTGGATGGCAGCTTGTTTTAAACGAGGATGATTCGCAAAACCTAGGTAGTTATTTGAAGTTAGATTGATGACTTCTTTCCCATTGACGATGACCACTGCTTCATTGGCTGTCTGTAAAATAGGTAAGACTCTAAAGGTGCCTTCTGATTTAAGTTGATCTACTTTGGATTTTAAAAAGTCGAGGTCATGGATACTCATTTTTGATCACCATGGGTGACTCTTAAAACGATCTTTCCACAGTTGCCTGAATGCATGAGTTCAAAAGCGTGTTCATAATCATCGAAAGGTAAGATATGGGTAACGATCTTATCGAGATCGAGGTAGCCCGCATCGATCAGTTCTTTGCCTTGTTGCCAAGTGGTCATGATGCGTCGACCAGTGATCCCATGGATCGTAATGCCTTTGAAGACGATCTCATTGGCCACATCGATGGTCATCGGATGATCAGGTAAACCTAAGATGGATAAACGGCCTCCTTTTTTAAGAAAACTAAAGGCCTGATGAAGGGCAGTAGGGGCCCCACTCATTTCGCAAACCACATCGACCCCATAACCATTGGTCGCTTCTAGAATGATCTTAGTGACATCGTCACTCATTGAATTTAAGGCCATTGAGGCTCCTAATTCTTTAGATAGATTTAAACGATAAGGATTGATGTCGACGGCGATGATCAAACTCGCACCTAAGGCTTTAGCCACATTGACCGCCATTAAACCGATGGGACCTACTCCTACGATGGCTACTGTCTTTCCTTTTATTTCCCCGGAAGTAACCGTATGGATCGCATTGCCTAAAGGCTCTTGTACACAGAGATAAGCAGGATCTATTTTAGGATTGTTGATCCAAGCATTTTTAGCGGGGATCGCAATGTATTCTGCGAAAGCTCCGTCTCGATCAACCCCTAAGATCTCTGTGTTTTGACAGATATGACCTTGACCATTTAAACAGAATTCACAGGTCCCACAGATGATGTGGGTCTCTGCGGAGACGATGTCACCAACCTTTACACTGGTGACCTTTTTTCCGATTTCGATGACTTCTCCAGCCAATTCATGACCCATGACTTGAGGGATCTTGATTCTGGATTTGGCCCAGTCGTTGTAGTCGTAAATATGGACATCTGTACCACAAACAGAAGCCGCTAAGACCTTGATAAGGATCTCGTCTTCTTTGATGGTTGGGATGGGTTTATCGATGATGACGGCCCCACGCTGCGGACT
>CAZXTB010000142.1:0-4447 GCA_964643535.1 uncultured Erysipelotrichaceae bacterium
GTTGATCAAAGAAGAATGGAATGCGATAGGAATCGTAAGAGACATCACCGAAAGTAGAAGACTTGAGAAAGTCGTAAAGGAGAGTGAGCTTAGTTTATTGGCGGCTCAAGAGATTGCGCATATCGGCAATTGGGAACTCGATCTAAAGACAAAGAAAGTCACAGCTTCTAAAGAAGCCTATAAGATCTATGGGATACCGTATGAGATGCAGTCTTCTCCTATGAAGACCTTAAGACAGGTCATTTTAAAAGAACATCATCCTCGTTTAGATAAAGCTTTATCTGATTTGATCAACGATAATATTCCTTATGAAATCGAATTTGAACTCATCAATAAAGAAACCAAGGAACATCGTTTTGTTCATTCAAGAGCGGTAAGAGTTTGTGATGAGAATGGAGTACCAGTTAAGATCGCAGGTACCCTTCAAGACATCACCGATAAAACGATCGCCGATAGAAGCTTAGTAGATAGCGAAGAGAAATATAGAAATCTATACTCGTCGATGGATCAAGGATTGGCTTTTTATGAGGTCGT
Source organism: uncultured Erysipelotrichaceae bacterium (assembly GCA_964643535.1). Taxonomy (GTDB): domain Bacteria; phylum Bacillota_I; class Bacilli_A; order Erysipelotrichales; family Erysipelotrichaceae; genus UBA2212. Next base: position 535 of record CAZXTB010000142.1, read on the forward strand.
CAATAATCGTTTGGGTCAACCTGTAGACTATATCCTTTTAGACATCAACGATAGTTATACACGTATGTTTGGATTAAAGAAAGAAGACGTCGTTGGGAAAACACTAAAGAGTCTGTTCCCTAAGTTAGAGTCCTATTGGTTTGATGAGTATAAGAAAGTCGTCATGACTGGACAATCCAGTTACTTTGAGAATTATTATGAAGCTAAGGATAGAATCTATTCGACCTATACTTATCGAATCAAACCCAATCAGTTTGCGGCTTTGATTTCCGACATTACCGATCGTAAGAAGTCTGAAGAATACATCACGCGTTTAAGCTATTATGATCACCTTACTGGGCTCTATAATCGACGTTTCTTTGAGGAAGAATTAAAAAGACTCGATGTGGAAAGAAATCTACCTTTGACCCTTGTGATGGGGGATGTGAATGGCTTAAAGATCATCAATGATTCTTTTGGGCATGATTTTGGGGATAGTCTTCTTATCAAGATCGTAGAAGCGATAAAGAAGGGTTGTCGACAAGATGAGATCATTGCTCGTTTAGGAGGCGATGAATTCATTATTCTATTGCCTAAGACCGATGAAGCTACTGCAGAAAAGATCATTAAGCGAATCCATAAATACATCGCTGAAGAAAAGATCGGTAATCTAGAACTGTCCATCTCTTTTGGATATTCAACCAAGCACAACATTACAGAATCTGTTTCAGAGATCTTTAAGAGCGCAGAGAATCAAATGTATCGTCATAAGTTATCTGATCGCTCTAGCTCAAGAAACAGAACCATCTCTTTGATTATGAATACTCTATTTGAGAAGAATAAACGAGAAGCCATACACTCACAAAGAGTCTCAGAGATCTGTAGAGACATCGCCACTGCGATGGGCTTTACGAAAGAATCCATTGAACAGATCGCCTCTACCGGGCTTATCCACGACATTGGTAAGATAGGGATCCCTGAGAGTATCTTAAACAGCACCAAGCGTTTAACGGAAGATGAATTGAGACAAGTCAAGGAACATCCTGAGATCGGTTATCGTATCTTAAGTTCATCCTTAGAATTCGCTGAGATCGCAGAAGATGTCTTAGAACACCATGAACGATGGGATGGGAAGGGCTATCCAAGAGGAATCTCAGGGAAGAAGATTTCTTTAAATGCGAGAATCATCTGTTTAGCGGATGCCTATGATGCGATGGTCAGTGAAAGACCCTATAAACTCTTGCTTTCTAAACAAGAAGCCATTGAAGAGATCCGTTATTATAGTGGTAAACAATTCGACCCTGAGATCGCTGAGGTCTTCATCGAAAAGGTATTAAAGAAACATTTATAGCCTATGAATAAAACAACAGCCAGTGACCTTTGTGAGGTCACTGGCTTTTTTCTTAAAATCTTGTGTCATTGGCTCATAAGAGAGAGTAAACTTAAACTGTGAGGGGTTTATGCTTAACAAGATGATCTCTTAATGAAAGACAAGGTGAAGCTATGCTAAAAGTAGGAATTTTAGGAACAGGAATGATTTCAGATGCGTTTGTCGAAGCAGCGAAAAATGTTCATGAGCTTAAGGTAAGTGCCATCATGAGCCGAAATTTAGAAAAGGTCCAAGCTTTTGCGTCTAAGTATGAGATCGAAAAGTCTTATACAGATTTAGATCTTCTTTTAAAGGATAAAGAAATTGATCTCATATACATCGGTTTACCCAATGGGCTTCATTATGAGAATGCGCTTAAAGCCCTTAAAGCTAAGAAGCACGTTATCTTAGAGAAACCTTTTGTCTCTAATATGAAAGAATTCATTGAATTGATTACCGCAGCTTCTGAGAATAAGGTCAAGATCTTTGAGATGAACAGAGTGCTTCATCTACCTAATTTTACAGTCCTAAAAGAACACATCAAAGACATCGCTCCTTTACGACTTGTAACGGTCAATTTCTGTAAGTACTCACGTAAATATGATGATTACCTCGCAGGGAAGGATCCTAATGTCTTCTCTGATGAATTCGCAGGAGGAGCCTTAATGGATCTAGGAGTCTATGGGATCCACTTGGTGAGTGCTTTGTTTGGATCACCACAAGACCTCAATTATGTGGCTCATCAGTTACCCAATACGATCGATAGTAGTGGGGTCTTAACCATGAGCTATGAAGGCATGATCTGTAGTATCACCCAATCTAAGAATTCTAAATCAGATCCTAAGATCATCTTTCAAGGTGAAAAAGGAAGCCTTATCGTTAACTCAGTAGCAGGTCTATTAGAAAACGTAGAACGAGATACTTCAACGAAAACCAACATAGGTGTTAAACAAGCCTATGACGGGATGTCTTATAACCTCATCGAAATGATCAGAATCATCGAAGAAAACGATGAGAAAGCTTATCTTCTAGAGTTAGATCATATTCAAACCGTGATGACGATCTTAGATGAAGCACGCAAGAGTGCAGGCATTGTCTTTACCGCTGATCGTAAGAAGAAGAAACATTGGTTCTCCAGTAAAGAGAAGGCTCCTAAAGTTAAGAAGGAACCTAAAGTAAAGAAAGAACCAAAGCCTAAGAAAGAAAAGAAAGTCAAAGTTAAAAAAGAGAAATCAACTAAAGTCTCTAAATAAACACTAAAGGTCTGCATAAGCAGACCTTTACTTTTGAAATGCGTCCAAAGACCACAACAGTTTATAAATGATAGAATAATAAAAAGAGGTAAACCATGACTGAACAATGTCTCAGACTCCTAAAGGAACTAAGAGCTTTATCTAATGAGAAGGCAGCTCGTATCTATCAGAAACAAGTTGTAGATGAACTTGTTTTGGGTTGTACAAAAGGTCCTGTAAGAAAAATAGCCAAAGCTTATATTCCCAATCATGAACTGGGACTAGAGCTTTGGAGTACCAATATCTATGAAGCTAGAATCATGGCCATTATGATTTTAGATCCTAAGAGAATTTCAATCAAAGATTTGGATGAACTTTTGAATCAATCAAAATCAGTTGCGGTGATCGATGAGCTTACCTTAGAAATCTTTGAGAATTTTAAAGAACCTCGCGCTCTTTTTGAAGCTTGGATCCATCATAAAGATCTTATGCATCAACGAGCAGCTTGGAACAGTCTTATCGTTTTGATCCATCGTAAACGACTGTCTGAACAAGAAGTCACAAGACATTTAGACACCATTGAAGCTCATCTTGTATCATCACCTGAAATCGTTAAGTACGCGATGAATAGAGCGATGGTTGAGATTGGGATCAATTATCCTTCATTAACCCAACGTATCTTAACCAACAGTGAACGATTAGGGGTTTATAAGGAAGTTATGGTTGCGAAAGGTTGTACCTCGCCTTACGCTCCAGATTGGATCCATGCGGTACTAAAAAGAAAAGGCTAATCCCAAGATAGGGTCTTGACAATATAACGGTATACCGTTATATTAATCATAGGAGACCCTATGACTTTAAACAAGCTACTTAAAGAAAAAAAGCTTACTAAATATCAACTCGCTAACATAACCAAAGTTCCTTATTCAACCATAAGTGATATTTTCAATGAGAAAAGAAGTCTAGAAAAAAGCTCAGTGATCGTGGTTCATAAGATCGCACAAGCATTGGATACATCGATAGAAGAACTTCTAAAATTGGTGTCTTCTAAGAAGACACCACATCGATCAGATTTTGAGATCTTTAAGAGTAACTTACGCCATCAACTTCATGATTCCGATGATAAGACTTTCATGGAAAGAGTTCAAAAAGAAGATCTTATTAGGACTTGTTTTGAAAGAGAGTGGATCGAAGAAGCGTTGTATAGTCTAGCGTTATTTGATTACTTGTGTCGAGTTAATAATCTACCCTATGAAGCCAAATACGATGAATACAGAGCGATGAAACTGGATGAGATCGTTTATCCAGCGGATGTGATTATGATGTCTATGAT
>CAZXTB010000143.1:0-4444 GCA_964643535.1 uncultured Erysipelotrichaceae bacterium
GATCCTAGATGTCTTTGATCATAAGGAAATCCTAAAGATCAATAAACATAGCGCTTTCTATATTCTCAATTGACATTAAAAACAGATCCCACTCAGTGAGATCTGTTTTATTTACTGTGAGAAATGCGCGTTGATATACGTCTTAAGATTGTCAACAATGGATCTAGGACCGAAATACCAAAATCCATATAAGTTTTCTTGATTAAGCCCGGCATTTCTAACCCAAATCACCGTCTTATCATTGGTGGTATAGATGGAGAAGACTTGGTCACTTTCAATAGATCCCTGAAGAATATAGTTTGGTAACCAGCCAAAATGATACTGTCCTGGATCTTTGTCTAAAGTACATAGATCATAGGATAAAATGTCTTTGATTTCTGTAAATTGTGTTTCATCGACAACGTATTGATGATAACTGATCCCAGTATCAAGTTCAGTGGGATCATTATAGGCCACACTAAGATCGGTAAAATGGAAATTTAAAATACTGGAAGGAAATGAAGGATTCCAATGATCAAGTAAGAAATTATGAACCTCAGTCATTTCAGAGATTTGATAGACTTCTTTGAATTTTGTATCCTTAGTGCTTGTGACGATCACATAACCATAGGTATAGTAATTTTCCGGATCTTCATAGACCCCAAAAGTAAATATGAGTCCATTCTCTGCTTTGATCAGTTCAGTCACATAATATAGTTCTATACTCGAGGACCTTAAGATCCACTCATCCATTTTCATCCACAACTTGAATTGATCGCTTTCTGAAGCCCCTAAAGGAACTTTCCATTCAGGAACCAACCACGTCTGTGTCCCATCGAAATCAAAATAACCTTCAGTAAAGATCGCATTTTGAACCGTCAATGAAATACCATCAAATGCATCATCTTTGAATACATATAATCGAGTCATGTATTTCTCATAAAGGTCTTGCGTTAATTCATAATAATCTGCTTTAATAAAAACATCTTGATCATTGGTTCTATACACATTCACGTAATATCGATCTTGGTAGGTCCATAATTTCAAATTCCAATAAGAATCAAGACTTATTCTCGCAATATAGAACTCTGGGTTATCCGTTGCGATCCCTTTATAAGTCCACTGTCCCATACTTGAGACAATCATGTCTTTTAGTCCAGTACTTTGATCACTTGTCAAGACAATGTCAGTGGATCCAGTATAAAAGTCAGGTCCTACATTGACCGTAAAATTCACACTGTCACTGATTTTTTGTCTTCCATATGCTTTACTGACCAAGCCCATTAATGTTGAATCAATTAAGGTGATGATGGATCCAGTAAAGGTATAAAAGGCAATGGCTGTTTCATTTTCTTTGATGATGCCTACTAAGACATTTTGACCATCTTGGCTAAAATAGTAGGTGGATTTATTCTTATCGACTAAAGTAAAGCGAGTGTTGGCTACCTGAGTGTCTTTACGTTCATCCTTTACCCAAGTCGAGAAAAGAAAAAGTTCAATCAAGATTGAAGATTCTTCTGAAGTAATTGAGACAGGATTAAGGGTAACACTGCTTAAGGTAATGGTTTCAAATAATGGTTCATCTAAGGTAGGATTCTTTTTAGGAGTACACGCCACCAACGATAAAACTAAAACAAGACTTAATAAAACACCCCAACTTTTTTTCATAGCACTTCTCCTTATCAGTTGCATTAGAAATCATCCTTACGGATGATTGACATTAAACGATGAGTATTCCTGCACCTTTCATCATGCCTAAAGCGGTTTGATGAAAGAGGGTCTTATCATGACCTGGTAGATTAAAGGTATCTACCGCATTGGCAGGGACCTTGATGGTGATTTCTTTTTGATTGGTTTGACTATAGGTTTTCATGGTTACCGCAAAATTAAGCACACAGATATCTGTGCAACAACCAATGACAGTGATCTCACTTAGTTCTTTGTTTTCTTTTAAGAACTTTTGAAAAGCAGGAGCGAAGAAACCATTGGTGGTATTCTTCTCTACTTGGATCATTTTTGATTCATAAGGTAAAAGTTCATCGATCAATTCTGATTCTAAGGTTCCTTTTAAACAATGAGGAGGATAATTCTCAAACTCTAAGGCATCTAAAGTATGGGCATCTTGAAAGTATAGGACTGGTTTATCATGAGCTAAGTATTCTTTAACCAACTTGACGTTTTCTGGGATGATCTGTTTAATACTAGGATCAGCTAAAGGACCTTCAACGATGAAGCCTTTCAACATATCAATAACGATTAGAATTTCTTTATTGGAACTCATAGGTTTACCTCTTCCTTATTTTATCACTTTTTTACGCCAATGGCCTTTGGGGTCCATTCAATCTTTTGATCAATAATCTAAAAGTTTCTTCAATATCACGAGGATGATAATTCAATGCCTTCTCTGCTTTTTGATGAGAGAAGATCGAATTTGAAGTCAAGATCTTTAAAGAATCGGCTGTATATAAGGATATTTTATTTCTTCGTTTATCCAAAGCCAACTTAATCGGCAAGACAGCTCTTACCAAAGAGACAGGTACACAGAGTCTCACCTTGGTTAAGCCAGTCAATTCATAAAGCATACTCATCATGGTTTGAACACTGTAGTATTTGTTGGAGAGAATGTAATGTTCATTGATGATCTTTTGTTTAGAGATGGTCATAATTCCTAAGGCAACATCTCTCACATCGACGAAGTCATAGCCCCCTTTAATCCCAATCTTCATTTGATTGGCTAAGTAGTCTTTAACCATTTGGGTCATAAAGGCATTCTTCACATCTTCATCAGAAATGATACCTGAAGGATACACAATCGAGGCAGGAAATCCTTTAGCCATTTTATCCATCACATAGCGTGTCGCCATGGCTTTACTCTTTGAGTAATGCCCAAAAACTTTATCAGGTGATATGGCTTGGGTCTCTTCGATGACGAGACCTTTTTTTAGCTCAGGGATCGCATGAACAGAAGAAACATAGATAAAGTGCTCAACGTTATACTCATGAGCTAAATCGACGATGTTTTTTGTCCCTTCGACATTCACATTATAGATTCTGGCACTGACTTTAGGATCGATGGAGATCATCCCTGCACAGTGAATGACACTCCCTTGAGGTCCCAAGACTTCAAAAGCTTTTCGTAAGGAATCCTTATCCAAGACATCTCCTCTCATGATGATCACGCGATGATCTAAGAGTTCTTCTTTTTCAGAAGGCAAAAGAAAACCTATCACGCGATCGTTGTCTTGAATCATTAGGTTAGAAAGGGTGTGCCCTAAAGAACCGGCTGCACCTGTGATTAGAAAGCTTTTCATATCTATCCCCATTATAGCTCACTAAACAAAAAAAAATATGGGGAATGGTGTGAAATATGACTCTTGCCTATTACTTCATTTTAGCTCTGTTTTATTGTGTATAATGAGTTTATCTTAAATCGTATATATAGAAAGGATCACTCTCTTTATGAAAATTGCCATCGCTGGGATGGGATACGTTGGTTTAGCCAATGGGATCTTATTGGCTCAGCACCATGAGGTTACCATCGTTGATGTATTAAAAGAAAAAGTAGACTTGTTGAATCATCGACAATCTCCCATCTCTGATCATGAGATCGAACTTTATCTTACGAAAAAGAACCTTAACCTTAAAGCTACTCTAGACCCAAACCAAGCCTACAGTAAGGCCGAATATGTCATTATCTGTACCCCTACGAACTATGATCCTGATAAGAACTTCTTTGAGACTTCCAGTGTCGAAAATGTCATAGAAGCGGTCTTGAAGATCAATCCAGAAGCCATTATGGTCATCAAGTCTACAGTACCAGTAGGCTACACGGAAGATATTCGTAAGAAATACAAAACCAATAAGATCATCTTCTCTCCAGAATTCTTAAGAGAAGGTAAAGCCTTGTTTGATAATCTTTATCCTTCACGCATCATCGTAGGTGATCAAAGTGAACGAGGATCCATCTTTGCGGGTCTTTTGGTAGAAGGTGCCATTAAACGAGATATTCCTATCCTATATACAGGTTCTACAGAAGCAGAAGCCATTAAATTATTCTCAAATACTTATCTGGCACTTAGAGTTGCTTTCTTTAATGAACTGGATTCCTATGCGGAAATACGAGAACTTAACACTAAACAAATCATCGATGGGGTCGGTCTTGATCCTCGAATAGGTACTCATTATAATAATCCTTCGTTTGGATATGGGGGCTATTGTTTACCTAAGGATACCAAACAACTTTTAGCCAATTATGCGGACATTCCACAAAACATCATGAGTGCCATCGTCGATGCGAATAGAACCCGTAAAGATCATGTCGCAGAGATGATCTTAAAAAGAAAACCTCAAGTCGTAGGTATCTATCGCTTAACGATGAAAACCGATTCAGATAACTTTAGGGAATCTGCTGTTCAGGGCATCATGAAACGTCTCAAGGCTAAAGGCATTGAGGTCATCTTATATG
>CAZXTB010000144.1:0-4422 GCA_964643535.1 uncultured Erysipelotrichaceae bacterium
AACCGATTATGTTCCTTGTGTTGCGTGGGGGCAATCCGCTGACTACTTGAACCAATACGCAAAAAAAGGAAACATGATCGCGATCGAAGGTCGTGTCACATCAAGAAGTTACGATGACAAAGATGGCCGTAAGGTTTACGTCACCGAAATCAATTGTGACAGTGTCCAGCTGATTCGTACTGGTGCCTCACCAGCTCCGCAAAACGTCGCGCAGACGTCTCAACAAGCACCTAAAGCCGCAACCGGCTATTTCCCTGATGAAGCATCCGTCAATGACGATGACTTCAATACAGGACCCTTGCTGGATATATCCAGCGACGATCTTCCATTCTAAGAAAGGAGACTTATGGCAGTCTACAAAAAACAAAAAAAAAAAAAAAAAAAAGTATGTTATTTTACCAAAAACAACATCACGGTCATCGACTATAAAGATATCGAACTCTTGAAGAGATTTATCTCTTCCAATGGTAAGATCATTCCGCGACGCGTTACCGGTACCAATGCTAAATACCAACGCATGTTGGCCACTGCGGTCAAGCGTGCACGTCAAATGGCATTACTCCCTTACGTAGCAGACTAAAAAACAAGCTCCATCGCAAGGTGGGGCTTTACTTTATATGAAAAAACAAGTAAGAACCGTAACCGAAGGCGCTATGATGTTGGCGATCGTCGGAGTATTTCTCTATATTAATCGAGTCTCTGGCGCAATGCTGGATGGGGTCCTTGCTTTTGTGATGCCTTTACCTGCGATATTTTATATTGCGAAGTATGGAATTAAACAAGGGCTTATCTTAAGCTTCTCGATGGCGATCATAGGTTTGATCTTAGCCACTCCCATTAGTTTATTTTATGTGATGACGGCGATCGTTGTAGGGTTGGTCTATGGTTATGGAATACATAAAGATAAAGATAATGGATGGTTATTGATTTGGACCACCATTCTAACAGCCATCAGTTTCTTTATAGAAATGGTTCTATTGGCGAAAATGTTTGGTTATGATTTTAATACCGAAGTATCTACCTTGGTGACAACTTTAAGAGAGATGGGGGTCACAAACTTACCTGCCAATATTGAAACACTTGTGATGTCTATCTATCCTATGGCGATGTTGATGGCAGCTTTCGCTCAAGCTTTAATTACACACATCTTTTCCATCATCTTATTAAAACGATTGAAAATTAAAACACGTTCGATGAAGCCTTTATCTCAAATCATCTTACCTAGGAAGTTTGCTTATGTGTTATCGGTCGGTTTGTTTACGAACATACTTATGACCTTTACGAAGGACATCACGATTCAAATCGTGCTTACCAATATAGCGACTTTTTCTATGTTGATGTTTTGTGTCGATGCCTATATCCTTGTTTTAATCATCTCAAAATTAGCCCATAAACCCTGGTTAAGTCTACTGGCAATCCTTATCTTCTTGATGATGCCCTTCATTGGTGTATCTATTGGATTGTTTGACAGTTTTACTGACCTAAGAAAAAGAGTATTATATACTTATGCAAAACCCGCTGAATAAACTTAAATCAAACATCATCAAGGTCCTACTGATTGAAGTGGTGATCTTGTTTGTTGTTCATGTCCTTATGAAACAATCCATCAACTGGTTGGATCTTGTTTTAGCTGCGATCAATATGGTTTTATTGATTGGACTCTTTGATTTCGTAGAATCGGCTCAAGTAAAACGTAATCTTGCTTTATCTCAAATCATAGGAGAAGAAGCTTCACAGGCCTTTATGTTTGGGAATATTGGGATCTTGACCTATGACAGTAATCTTAACGTGACTTGGGCCAATGAATTCTTACAGGCTAGATGTGAACACATCATTGGGAAACAGATCAGTAGTTGGATGCCTGAAACCCAACAATTGTTTAATTCAGAAGCGGATCTCGTTACTGTTACCTTAGATGAATATACTTATGAAGTCTTAAAGAAAGAAGAAGGTCAAACCTTATTCTTTAGAGACATCACTGATCTTTATAATCTAAAAGAACTGACGACAAATCAACAAATGGTCATCGGTTATGTCCATTTGGACAACTACGAAGAAACAGCCTTGTATTCAGATGATAAGACCACAGGTCAAATCGATACCAACATTCGTCAAAGAATCATCGAATGGGCTAGAGCTCAAGGGGTCTTGGTGAGAAGACTAAGAACCAATCGTTTGATGTTGGTTATGAATCAACAACTCTTTGAACAGATCATTGCTGATCAATTCTCGATCATGAAAGTCATTCATGAAGAATCGGCTAAGTTAGATGTGGCCATTACCTTATCCATAGGATTTGGGAAAGGGTCTAGTGATGTCCAGATGTTGGATGAAATGGCGCTTAATGCCTTAGAATTGGCTCAGAGTAGAGGTGGCGATCAAATCGCCATCAAGGCTTATGATCAAGAAGTAGAATACTTAGGCGGAAGCTCTCAAGCTCAAGAAAAACGAAGTAAAGTAAGAGCTCGTATCATCGCCCAAACCTTAAAAGATTTGATTCATAAATCTGATAACGTTATCTTAGTCGGTCATAAAGAGATGGATTTCGATTGTATGGGATCAGCCATTGGGATGGGTAATATTGTCCGTAGTAATGGGAAAGATGCCTACATCGTCTTAGCTGGAGGCATAGAAGAGAAATTAAACCTAGCCTATCTAGAATACAAAGAAGAACTTGATAAGACCAATGTCTTTGTGGATGAGAACGAAGTTACGCGCGTGCTTAAATCAAAGTCCTTGGTGATCATGTTGGATCATCATAATGCCAGTCAATCCAGTATTCCTTCTCTGATCACGAAATCTAAACGAGTGGTCGTTATTGATCATCATCGACGTAATCAAGACTTCACCTTTGATCCTATGATGGTGTATACCGAAACGGCTGCTTCATCGTGCTGTGAATTGATCACAGAACTGATTCCTTATCAACCTAAGCATTTTGAATTGACCAAAGAAGAAGCAACCATGATTCTAACAGGGATCATGATCGATACGAATCGTTTTAGAAATAGAACCGGTAGTAGAACCTTTGAGGTCGCTTCGCTTTTAAAACAATATGGGGCTGATCCTTTAAAGGCCGATGAGTTCTTAAAAGATGATTATGCGACCTTTGAGATAAAGGCTAAGCTTTACAACAACATCTCGATCAATAGCCATGCGATGGCGATTACATCCTTATCTAACGAAAAGATTTCTCGTTCAGTCATGTCTCAAACAGCAGACATGATGTTGGGGATAAAAGGAGTCGAAGCTTCCTTCGTGGTAGCGATGGATGATAATGATCAGGTGGCAGTATCAGCCAGATCTAACGGGAATGTTAACGTCCATGTTATAATGGAAAAGATGAATGGCGGTGGCCACTATACAGCTGCCGGTCTACAAAGATCAAATACCACAGTCAATGAAGTTCTCGCTGAATTACAAGCGATCCTTCAGCAAAACGTGGATGAGGAGGATAAAAACAATGAAAATCATTCTCTTGAGTGACGTAAAAAATGTCGGCAAGAAGGGCCAGATCTGTGAGGTCGCTGATGGTTACGCTCGTAATTTCTTAATTAGAAATAAACTCGCTGTACCAGCTTCTTCTCAATCTCAAGCCATTTTAGAAGAACAGAATCAAAAGAAGATCGATGATGAAACCAAAGCCATCGAAGAAGCCAAGATCTTAAAAGAACAGTTAGCTCAAGTAACCGTGGTTTTAAGTTTGAAGACAGGTGATAAAGGCCGTGTCTTTGGGAAGATCGCTTCTAAACAAATCGCCGAAGAACTTTTAAAACAACATAAACTCAGTATCGATAAACGTAAGATCCAAGAAAGCGATCCCATCAACGCCGTTGGGATGTATGTGATTAAGATCGATCTTCATCGGACCGTTGTCGGTGAACTTAAGGTTTTAGTCAAAGGAGTTTAATTATGACCCTAAAACGTCAACTGCCCAGCAGTCTAGAAGCTGAACAAGCTTTACTGTCCAGTATGATGGTTTATCCTAGCGCTGTAAGTACCGTTATTGAATTGGGACTTAAAGCTGAGGATTTTTTTGCGGAAGCACATAAGCGCTTATTTCAGGTCATGATGTCGATGCAAGATGAAGGAAAACCCATCGACTCAGTAAGTTTGATCTCACGTTGTAATGATCTAAAAGTATTGACGGCTGTAGGTGGGGTCAATATGATCATGGAACTCTCTGATACTTCTGTATCAGGAGCCAATACCAAGTACTATGTCGAATTGATTCAAAATAAAGCTTACTTAAGAAATCTAATCACCACATCTCAGTTGATTGCTGAGGAAGGTTTTAATGCGGAAGCAGACATCGATGAGGTTATGGATCGAGCAGAAAAGCAGATTCTAAACGTTACAAGAACTCGCCGAACCAGTGAATTTAGAGATGCGAAAGAAGTCGTAGGTCATGTCTTAGAAAAC
>CAZXTB010000145.1:0-4367 GCA_964643535.1 uncultured Erysipelotrichaceae bacterium
CTGCGTAGATGATGGGGAATGAAGGATGAAGTAAAGCGATCTGTTTCGCATTATGAATTACAACTTCACTGTTTCCCCCATCTGTTCCTCCACTTAAAAGTAAAATATCAGCTTGAGCACTATTTATCTCATTAAGTTCACTTTGATTAAGTTGATAGGCATATGAATGGATTACTTTAGCCCCAGCACTATAACACGCTAGAGTTGCGGCTTTTAGTGTAAGATCAGGTACCAATCCTACCGCGATCATCTTTAGTCCACCTTTAGCGGAACTACACATCAGTGTCTGATCGATGATTACCTTATCTAAGACCTCTTTCATCTTGAGTTTGACCTTATCTATCCCTATCGATATGTCAGTAGATGAAGTGGTCTTATCGTTGGCGATGGCTAAAATGGTCTCACTTTGAGTATCGACAATCATGCCTTTTGTATAGGTAGAACCCACATCAAAAAGAAGATAGATCGGCATTCTATTTTCCTAGACCTAGATCTGCTTTCAAGTCTTCAATACCACTGGCGATATCGCTTCCAGGAGGATAGACACGATGAAATCCCATCGCTTTAAACTTAGCTTCTACAGGAGCGAATTCTGTTTTACCTATGACCAAATTGCCTCCTACATAAAGCAAGACATTATTTAACCCTGCTTCTTTACAGTAGTCTCCAAACCCTCTACAATCCAGTTCACCTTGACCATAGAGACTAGAAACAAAGATGGCGCTCGCTTTGGTTTCAATGGCTGCATCTACAAATTCTTTCTGAGTGACCATAACGCCTAAGTTGACCACATTAAAATCAGCTTGTCTAAGTGCGTAATCGATGATTCGATTACCTACTGCATGAACATCGGCTCCAATAACGCCAATAACGACCGTAATCTTTCCCATAGGTGCTCCTTAATCTCCAAAGTGATTGATTTTATGGATGTCTTTGATTTGTTCTTCAGAAACCATACCTACCAATTCATAGGTTTGTTTAACAGGATCATAGACATAGTCATCTAGAAGATGGAAATTTTCGATTTGTTTTGTATGATTCATATGTGTTCTAGGACCTGTACAATACTGAATGATGTCTTCACCGATCTTGATGTGCGTAGGATCTAAATAGGTAATGATAAGATCTAACGAAATCAAGCTTCTTACTTTTTTCTCTAGCACAGATAATGACACACGAGGTTTCTTATTGAAGGATAAGATGAAGCCATGTTTAACGTCCCCATGACCATCACAGATCAACCCATATTCACTTTCAAGGATATGAACCAATAGATCTTCAGCACTATGGGCCATACGTCGATACAATAAGCTTTTATAGACTGTTTTTTTGATGTCATCAGGTTCTGGTCCAAATAAATTGGGTCTTACGACGATGACTTCTTCACCTATCCCAATGAGGAGGTCTCCGTTGATTCCCAACTGATCATAGATCGAATCGAAATGTTCAACGATGACTCTTTTTTTATCATTCAAGGCACTCTTAATTGCCTCAACGAGTTCATAAGCTTGGGTAAAAGCCAACTCAAAACGTAGATCGATGTGATAAGAGTGGGCAATAAACCGATTTTTAGCGTAGTCTCGCATCAAAGGCGAAGGTCTTGTATTGATCCCATCATCATCGTTGGTGAGCTCTAGTCCAGGAAACATACCTTTGATAAGCAATGATTTCCCACTTCCTGCATCGCCGATGATCCCTATGAGTTTATCGTTGGGCAACAAATATTTCTGAGAGATCTGATTGCCTAGATTCTGCATTCTTTGACTGCCTCTAGGGGCGAAATAAGTCGCATATCTCAATTGTTCAATACTTAGACTCATAAGTTTTCTCCTTGTGATGAGCTAAAAATAAGATGCTTAGATCTTGTTTATGGGATTTACGCTACTGAATTCAGGTGCACATTTTTCATCGATGAAAGGCACTCCTTGCTATCTCTAGTATACCATTTCACAAGCTTCATTCTTTATTCAATCAGCACGAAAAAAGACATTACTTTCTCGCAATGCCTGTTTGATAAGCCACTTTCTTCACTTCTTGAGCGACCACATCAGAAACTCGAGGATCAAAAACAGAAGGAATGATGTAATCAAATCTTAGTTCATCTTCTTTGATCAAGGAAGCTAGACCGTAGGCTGCAGCGAGTTTCATCTCTTCGGTGATTTGAGTCGCTCTACAATCTAAAGCACCTCTAAATAAACCAGGAAAAACCAAGACGTTATTGATTTGATTGGGGAGATCAGATCTTCCTGTTGCGATGATTCGTGCCCCTCCCAATAAGGCATCCTCATAAGAGATCTCAGGTTCAGGATTGGCCAAGGCAAAAACAATGGGGTCTGATGCCATAGAGTGAATCATCTCTGAGCTCACTAATCTAGGCGCAGATACGCCGATAAAGACATCCGCATCTTTTAAAGCTTCTTTTAGACTTTGATGAAGATTTAAGGGATTGATAAACTCAAGTAGTTCTTTGGATAGAAAATCATAAGCGTCAAAATCATCACGATTTAGTATGCCTGATTTTGAGAAACCGATGATATTGAGAACTCCTAATCGTTTAAGCATAAACATGATGGAACTACCCGCAGCTCCTGCCCCACTGACCACGACTTTTAAATCTTTAAATTCTTTCTTTAGAAGCTTTAACGCATTGATTAAACCTGCCGCTACTACGATCGCTGTCCCATGTTGATCATCATGAAAAACAGGGATATCTAGGATTTTCTTAAGTTCTCTTTCTATGGTTACACATCGAGGAGCTGAAATATCTTCTAGATTAAAACCACCAAAGGATGGGGCCAAAGCCTTACATATGGCGATGATCTCATCTGGATCTTTGGTATCTAAAGCTATAGGTACCGCATCGATGTTCGCAAAGGCTTTAAACAAGGCACATTTTCCTTCCATCACAGGTAATGATGCTTTTGGACCGATATCCCCTAGACCTAAAACAGCTGTCCCATCGGTGATGACGGCAACAGAGTTAGCTTTCCATGTGTAGTTATAAACTTCATTAGGATCTTGCGCAATAACTCGACATGGCTCAGCAACCCCTGGGGTATAAGCTAAACTTAGATCTTCTTTGGTTTTAAGATCACATTTAAGTTCTACGCTTAGTTTGCCCTTCCATTGTTTATGGGCCAATAATGATTTTTCATAGATGGTAGACATCAGTTTCCTCCAAAAAGCTATTTTCTATATTTGGCTTGTTCAATCGTATATAAATCATTCCCATAGGCATCGATGACGACGATGGCTGGAAAGTCTTTGATCCAAAATCGTTGAATGGCTTCTGTTCCTAGATCTTCATAAGCCAAAACTTCGCTTTTAATAATACTCTTAGAAATGGTGGCTCCTAAGCCCCCAATGGCTGCGAAATAAACAGCCTTGTTTCTAATGATGGCTTGGATGACCTCATGATTACGATCCCCTTTCCCAATCATGCCTTTTAATCCATGATCAAGTAAAGCAGGTGTATAGGTATCCATTCGATAGCTAGAGGTTGGCCCAGCTGATCCTACTGCAAATCCTGGCTTCGCAGGAGCAGGTCCTACATAATAAATAACTTCCCCAACGATATTCACAGGTAAAGGTTCCTTGTTTTGTAGACAAAGTGCCAATCGTTCATGAGCAGCATCTCTTGCGGTGATCAAGGTCCCACTTAAGTAGACTGAGTCTCCTGCTTTTAAAGATAAGGCTGTTTTTTCATCTAAGGGTAGATTTACTTTGATGTCGATCATTTGTTTACCATCCTTTTTAAAGAATCGCTGAGGCATGACGAGAGGCATGACAGCTGATGTTTATGGCGACTGGTATAGAGGCGATATGGGTAGGATAATACTCTATGTTGATCGATAAAGCAGTGGTCGTTCCTCCCAATCCTGCAGGTCCGATCCCAAGTTGATTGATGCTTAAAATGAGATCTTTTTCTAGTTGAGCGTATTTAGGATGTGGATTAGGATGTCCTACACCTCTTAAAACGGCTTCTTTAGCGATCAAGGCTGCTTTCTCAAAAGTACCTCCAATGCCTACCCCTACAATCATAGGCGGACAGGCATTGGGTCCTGCTTTCTCAACTGTGTCTAAAATAAAACGCTTTACGCCTTCTAAACCAGCTGAAGGAGGAAACATTTTAAGCGTACTCATATTTTCACTTCCAAATCCTTTGGGCATCACTTCTATTTTGATTTGATTTCCTTTAACGATGGAAGTATGAATCACTGCAGGGGTATTGTCTTGAGTATTTGAACGATCAAAAAGTGGATCTTTAACCACGGATTTTCTTAAATAGCCCTCTTGATAAGCTGCTCTTACGCCTTCATGAATGGCTTCATTATAATCCCCTTCTACAATCAAAACTTCTTGACCTA
>CAZXTB010000146.1:0-4343 GCA_964643535.1 uncultured Erysipelotrichaceae bacterium
CCTCTATCAATCCCATACGGAGGATCGGTGAACACCATATCCGCCTTCTCGCCGTTCATCACCCTTCTTAACTGGTTTTTCAGCTTTTTTTGCCATTTAAAATCACCTCCTTTCCTTCACATTTCATCCACAAAATCATCAACGGGTCATCTTTTAGGAGCCTCAGGGGCCATAGAAGCCGTCATCTGTGTCAAAGCCCTTCAAGATGGGATCATACCCGCCACCATAGGACATGTAACGACAGATCCTCTTTGTGATCTAGACATCGTCGCCAATACCCCAAGAGTCTCCGATTTAAAATACGTGATGAGTAACTCCTTAGGTTTTGGGGGTCATAATGCCTCCATCGTCTTAAAACGTTGGGAGGGTCAGTAATGCTATATAATTCAAATCAAATCCAAGCCATCATTCCTCATCGATATCCCTTTCTTTTGGTGGATACGATTGAATCCATCACCGATAACACAACGATCATAGGTACCAAGTGTGTAAGTGCCAATGAGATGCATTTTATGGGGCATTTTCCTCAACAACACATTATGCCGGGTGTGCTCATTATGGAAGCTTTAGCTCAAACAGGCGCTGTATTGCTTCTTTCTCAAGAAGGGAATATTGGTAAGATCGCTTATTTTGCGGGAATGGAGAATGTTCGATTTAAAGCTCCAGTTATTCCTGGAGATGTCTTATGTTTAGAAGTCACATTAACCAAACAACGAGGTCCTGTTGGATTTGCGAGTGCCAAAGCCAGTGTGAGAGGTCAAGTGGTCGCCAGTGGTGATCTCATCTTTAAAGTAGGACTTTAAAGATGAGTCTTATCCAATGGTTTAAATTCGCACTCTTATTGTTTCCAGTCTATTTCTCTGGACGAAAGCAAAAACTCCGATCTTTTGATCAACGATGGTTTACTTTAAAAGGCTGGTGCGAGAAGTTCTTTGTCGATCTTAAAATCAAAACCAAGGCAAGCTATAGAAGCGAAATCATCAACGAGACTGTTTACTATGTGAGTAATCACCAAGGTCAATTCGATCCCATTCTATTGATGGCGCTTGCTAAAAATCCCATGACGTTTATCTCAAAAGAAGAGAATCTTAAGTTACCTGTCATAGGTAAGTGGGGAAGACTGATCGAATTCATTACCTTTAAGCGAGAAGATTTCGATGCGAACGTTACGATGCTTAGACAAAGTGCTCGTGTATTAAAAGAAGGAAGATCTGTTTTGATCTTTCCAGAAGGAACTCGTTCTAGAAGTAATGATCTCTTGCCTTTTAAACCAGGGGCTTTATTACCTGCTTATTTGGCTAAGGTAGCTATCGTTCCAGTCACTCAAATTCATACGCATGAGATGGATAAGTTAGGACAATTGAAACATACCCTAGAAGTTATTTATGATAAACCGATTCCTTATGAAGACTATAAAGATATCCCTTATGCTCAAATGGCCATTAAGATCCATGATCAAATTGAAGCCAATATAAAAGAAGCACTGACTTGATGGTCAGTGCTTTTATAAAGAGGTTTCTTTTAAATGATAGAGACTAGTTTTAGAGAGAGGTTCTTTAGAAGCAACCACACAAGTAAATCCATCAAAGACTTCTATAACCTTATACAGGGTAGAAAAGGGTGCCTTCTTAAAGAGATACTCAGGATCATTAAAGAGTTTGATCGTGGCTTCTCTTTGACACCAATCCATTAATGGATTTTTCTCGTCTAAAGTAACTCGATCGATGACTTCCTTTTTGATGTCTCTGTTCTTTTCTAAATCGATGCCTATTTCTGTAGAATCTAAGGCAATCACCATCAAGTTTTCACAATGAGAAACACTTATAAAAAGTTTTGAGTTTATAAAATGTGGTTTACCTTCGGTATAAACCAACTCATCCTTTACATCGATGAGGTCACAGAGTTTTTCTACAATGGCTTTTGAACTACCATTGGCCCATCGACCTTGAGTTTTAACAATCACATAGAGCTGCATTTATTCAGCACTTACACTCAAACACATCTGTGTTTTCAGCCAAGTTGCCCAATGTGTACTGACGAATGGCTTCTCCTACAGACAGTTCATTAAAGCCAAATACTTTTATATTCAGCGCACTTAAACGTTCAAGAGCTCCAGAACCAACCCCATTACAGATCAAAGCTTCTACACCTAAATTCTTAAGATATTGAGGTCGTGCTTGATGAACGGAAACTTCATCATGGATCTCATCGGTCGAGATGATTGTCCCATCGATAAGCGTGATGATTTTAAAGTCATTGGCTTTCCCAAAATGGAAGGCAGGGGCGCTATCGATTAGGGCTACGGCGAATTTCATAGGTTTCTCCTTATTTCGACCTTATTTTACCATAGCTTATAAGAAAAGACGCTTTAGGCGTCTTAGCGAATGGTGAATTCAGAAGCAATGCCTTCTTGACTATGAGGTCCTACCCATAGCGCGAAAGCACCTTCCTCAACGATGAATTTCATCTCTGACGTATAATATCCAAATCGAGTCGATTCGATCTTAAAGTTTACTTTCTTATTCTCATGCGCTTTAAGATTAATTTTTTCGAAGGCACAAAGCTCTTTGACAGGTCGAGTTACTTGAGCACAGAGATCTTTATAGTAAACTTGAACGATTTCTTTCCCATCGACATCAGAATCATTTAGGATTTCGACACTGAACTCTAGGGCATCTTTTTTACCTAAGGTTGATTGTTTAAGTGTTAGATTTGAATAGATGAATTTACTATAACTTAAGCCATAACCGAAAGGGAATAATGGGGCTACATCATGATCGATATAACGTCTAAAACTTGGACGTCCTGTGTTTTTGTGATTGTAGTAAAGAGGAATCTGACCTATGGTTTTAGGGAAGGTTGTCACCAACTTACCGCTTGGATTATTGAGCCCCAAAAGTGTTTCTGTGATGGCTGTTCCACTACTCATCCCTAAGTGCCAAACTTCTAATAAGGCATCTGATGCCTCTACGGTCTCTGGGATGGTGAGTGGTCGTCCATTAAACAGAAGGGTGATGATGGGCTTGTTTAAGGCTTTAAGTGCCTGTAAGAGCTCTAATTGGGCTCCAGGAAGATCTAAGAAGGCTCGACTGTTGTTTTCTCCGCTTAACGCGTGGCTTTCTCCTAAGGTCAAGACGATGATGTCTTTATCTTGAGCCATTAAACAAGCTTCATCGATCCATTTCTTATGGGGATCTGTAGAATCACAACCAAGACGATAATCGAAATCGAGATGGGCATCTTCGAATGCCTTTTTAACGGTGATGGTGTTTTCGTGATTTCCTGCAGCTCCCCAACAACCAATAGGAGTATGAGGATCATCTGCGAAAGGTCCAATCAAAGCCAATTTACTTTTCTTATCGAGAGGAAGGATGTGGTTATTTTTTAGTAAGACGATGGATTCTCTAGCCATCTTTAAAGTCATCTCAACTGTCTTTTTATTGAGAATGACCTTATCTTTAAGCTTAGGATCTGTATAAGGATTTTCAAAGAGACCCAATTCATATTTAACCGTTAAGATCCTAAGTGCAGCATCATCGATTAAAGCTTCTAAATGAGGTTGTTTCTTAACCAACTCTTTTAGATGATCATGATAGACCCCTGAATGCATGTCCATATCGACCCCAGCGTTTAATCCAACAAGCGCTGCTGATTTTCGACTGTCCGCAACATTATGAGCGATGACTTCTTCAATGGATTCCCAATCACTCACCACGAAGCCATTGAATTTATATTCTTCTTTTAAGATCTTTCTGATCGTAAAGGGATTGCCTGATCCAGGCATCGAGAGCACATCATTAAATGAACTCATGAAGGTCATGACGCCTTCATCGATCGTGGCTTTAAAGGGTGGTAAATAAGTTGTCCTTAAGACATGTTCAGAAACATCGACGGTATTATAATCTCTTCCGCCTTCAGCTGCCCCATAAGCCACATAGTGTTTCGTACAAGCTGCTGAAATAGGGAATCCATCTTTTCTTTTTGCTTGAAAGCCCCTGACCCTAGCTTTAGCGACTTGAGCTCCATAATAAGCATCTTCTCCAGCGCCTTCAGCGATTCTTCCCCAACGAGGATCTCTTGCGATATCTACCATTGGGGCGAAGTTCCATCGAACTCCTTCAGAGGCTGCTTCTGTCATTGCGTGAGTGGCTGATTCTTCAATCAGCTTAAGATTCCATGAACAGGATTCCGCTAAAGGGATAGGGAAGGTCGATACATAACCATGAATAATATCACTGCCGATTAATAGAGGGATTTTTAAGCGCGATTTTTCCATAGCGATGTGTTGGACTTCGTTTACGAGCGTTACATTACGACTATTTAGGAAGGATCCTATCTTTCCT
>CAZXTB010000147.1:0-4284 GCA_964643535.1 uncultured Erysipelotrichaceae bacterium
CCTACAAAAAGCTTCACCTTGGTTCATCTTCTTTATTGGTTTCGGAGGCATCTTGTATAGTGTTGGATCCTGGTTCTATTCTCAAAAAGAAAGACCTTATTTTCACTTCATTTGGCACATCTTCATCAACTTAGCCGCCATCACGCATTTTATCGCCATTGTCTTCTTCATTTAGTCGTGATTCGTGAACTTTTCTTCACAATAAAACAAGAAGTTCAATGCTATAATTAAAATAACTTTGAAAGGGTAGAATATGAAATTCACTAAAGCTGAGAAGAGTTGGATTTTATACGATGTTGCGAACTCTGCGTTTACCTTAGTTACGTCCGCAACGCTTCCGATTTGGTTTGCTTATCTGTATGGCTTAAATCCTATTGGGGAAATCCCAGCGACGACCTTCTTCGCCATCACGACATCCTTGTCTGTGGCGATCATTGCCTTCTTAAGTCCTTTGATGGGAGCCATTGCTGATCATAAGGGGATGAAACGCAAATTGTTTGTAGGATCGATTGCGATTGGGATCTTGGGAGGCTTGGCTTTCTCAGGGATCACCAATTGGGTCTTATTCTTGGTCTTGTTTGTTATCTCCCGCACTGGCTATTCTTTGGCCAATGTGTTCTATGATTCGATGTTGGTCGATGTTACCACTGATGAAAAGATGGATAAATTATCAGCTTATGGTTATGCCTTCGGTTATGTAGGTTCAACCATTCCGTTTATCTTAGGGATCGTCTTGGTTATGATGCCTGAAACCTTTGGATTAACGACCTCTACAGCGACTCAGTTGTCCTTCGTTATTGCCTTGGTCTGGTGGTTGTTGTTTACGATTCCTCTGTTGAGAAATGTTAAACAAACTTATTATCGTGAAAAAGAAACACATATTATATCGAAATCATTTAAACAAATCGCAGTTACTTTTGGAAAAATCAGAGCCAATAAAAAAATGTTCTTGTACATCATTGCTTACTTCTTCTACATCGATGGGGTCTATACGATCATTTCGATGGCTTCTATCTTTGGAGCTGAAGTAGGATTAGAAACCAATGGCTTGATCATGGCCCTCTTGTTGACTCAGTTTGTGGCTTTCCCCTTTGCGATCTTAGCTTCCATTTTAGCGAAGAAGTTTGGGGTCTTGACGATGTTAAAAGGCTATGTTGCGATCTATGGATTCGTGGCTGTATTTGGGTTTACCATCACAGCGGCAGAACCTTGGAAATTCTGGATGTTGGCAGTTATCGTAGGTTTGGCTCAAGGTGGGGTTCAATCTCTATCTAGATCTTACTTTGGTAAACTGGTACCTAAGGAAAACAGCAATGAATACTTTGGCTTCTTCGATATCTTTGGGAAGTATGCAGATCTATTGGGCCCATTGTTGATGGCACTTTCTGGTTTCCTCTTCCATGAAACCCGTTATGCGATCTTGTTTATGGTAACCTTCTTCATCTTTGGCTTCTATCTCTTAAACAAGATCTCCAAGATGGAAAAAGAAGAAAAGCTCGCTAAGTAAAGTTCTGAAAATAGAATGAAAACAAATGAAAACATCTTGCATAAGCAAGATGTTTTCTTTATGATGATACAAAGGAAAAGGTAACACTATGAATTTCTTGCCGATGTATTTGATTGGGGCCATCCTAATCGGCTATGTATTGATTCAATCTTTTGTTTTCTATAATAAGGCTTATAAACGAGGTTTAGAAATGGGGATGACTAAACATCAACTCAATGAGACCACTCGTAGTTCAGCGATCTTTTCGATCGTTCCTTCGATTCCCATCTTGATTGGCTTGGTGGCGATGGTGCCTCTGTTTGGTGATGCAGCCATTCCTTGGATTAGACTAAGCGTTTTAGGTTCAGTCAGTTATGAGACCTATGCGGCTTTAGCGGTTAAAAATGCGGCAGGTGTGGTGACATTACTGGAAAACATGAGTGTTTATTCAGCGGCTGTATGGACCATGACCATTTCCATCATGAGTGGTTTGATCGTCTTGATTTTCTTTTATCAAGGGTATACAAAAAAGTTAGCTGAGATCCGTAAGAAAGACTCTCGTTGGGCAACCATCTTAATCGCAGCTTTGTTTATGGGATTGGTTGGAACCATAGGCGCTCAACAAATCGTTTTAGGAGGCTATAACTTGATCGCCTTACTCATCAGTATGGCCATTATGGCCATCTTAGGAGGTCTATCGTTTAAGTTTAAATGGCTAGAGGAATTTGCCTTACCGGTATCTATATTAGGAACACTTACAGCACTCTATCTGATCATCAATGTGTTTGGGAGCAAAGTATGAATCAAGAACAATACATTCAAAGTCTACATAAATCAGGAAAAAGATTCGTTATCATATCAGGCTTGTTGATGTTGGCAGTACCTTTGACATTTAGTATCGTTTATAATGCATGGCCTACGACAGCTTTGATGATTTCTGGCTTTATGTCTGTAGGAGCCATCTATATTCCTATTGGGATCATAGAGACCTATAACTATGCGCCTATGATGGGCATAGGCGCTACCTACATCGCCAACATCACTGGGAATATGGCCAATATGAAACTACCTGCGGCCTTAACCGCAATCAAATTGGCGAAAGTAGAATCAGGATCAGATGAAGCTGAAATCATTGCGACGATCGCAGTAGCGACCTCATCGATCGTGACCACCATCATCATCGTCATAGGAGTGCTGGTCTTATTGCCTTATTTAGGAGACATCCAAGTTTTCTTAGGTCCTGTCACAGATTATTTAGTCCCTGCTATCTTTGGGGCTTTAGGCGTCGTCTTTGTGGTTCGTAATTGGAAACTAACGATTGCGCCGTTTGTGGCGATGATGCTTCTGTTTACTTTTGTGGTCAAGAGTCCTACCGTTCAACCTGCTTTGGTTCCAGTAGCGTCCTTGATTTCAATCGGTGTCGCAAGACTTATGTTTAAGAAAGGTTGGATCAAGAAATGACAAAGTCTCCTCTTGAACATCTTCAAAAAGCCATTCAATGCGAAACAGTATCTTATCCAGATCGTTCTCGCATCGACTTCAAAGAATACGATAAATTCATCGATTTCGTAAAGAAAGCTTATCCTTTGCTTCATAAGCAAGCCAAGCTTGAATTCGTTGAGAAACATAGTTTTGTCTTTCATCTAAAAGGATCCACTGATAAAGATCCTATCGCACTGATGGGACACTATGATGTGGTTCCTGTCAATCCTGAAGGATGGACTGTTGGTCCTTTCTCAGGGGAATTAAAAGACGGCTACATCTATGGACGAGGTACTTTAGATATGAAGGGCCACGTCATTGCGGTTTTAGAAGCCGTAGAGGCTTGTTTAGAAGAAGGTCTTGTCTTTGAGAGAGATGTTTATCTCTTGTTTGGACACAATGAAGAAACAGGATCTGAAATGCCTGATTCAGGGGCACGATTAACACGTGATCTTCTTAAATCAAGAGGCATTCATTTTAACATGGTTTTGGATGAAGGAGGTGCCTACATCAACGGGAAAGCGATGGGAGTCGATTCTACGATTGCCTTGATTGGGGTAGGAGAAAAAGGCTATCTCGATGTGGAGCTCACCGCCACTCAAACTGGAGGTCATGCGTCAATGCCTCCTGTCACCAGTGCCCTTTACGATGTCTTTCAAGCCGCGATGAAGATGGAGTCGCATAAATTCCAAGCTGATTTTAATCCCGCCACCAACGCGATGTTTGAAGCTCTGGTGCCTCATATGTCTCAACCTTTGAAGTTTTTGTTTAAACATAAACAGCTGTTTAAACCCATCTTACTTTTAGCCTTAGTGAAGTCTCCTGAGACCGCTTCTACCGTAAGAACCACCTCAGTTATGACGATGGCCTCTGGATCAAGTGCTCCTAATGTCTTGGCTCAAGTCGCAAAAGTCAACATCAATTGTCGAATCATCCCTGGGGATTCAATCGAAAGAGTTAAGACTCGTATCGAAAATAGAGTAGGACCTAAGATCAAGGTCTCCATAGGACATGGGACTGAACCTACAGACATCTGTAACTCTAAGACCCCTCAATTTGAATTGGTCAAGAAAGCCTTGACTTCTGTCTATCCTGAATTCACAGTAGTGGCGCCTTATTTAATGGTGGCCGCAACGGATAGTCGCGTCTATCACGGGATGAGTGAAGCCGTATATCGAGTAGGACCTTTTAGTTCTATGAAAGATGATCGAGGCACCATTCACGCTGACAATGAACGCTTAAGTGTTGATTCGTTTATGAAAGGCATAGAGTTCTTTAAGATCATCTTAAAAGAAGGCAGTAAAGCATAACTCAAA
>CAZXTB010000148.1:0-4274 GCA_964643535.1 uncultured Erysipelotrichaceae bacterium
AAAGACTAGAGGTTTAGGATCAAGCATATTATTATTGTGCATTCGAATTCGTTAAGTCCTTTACCTTGGTAATCTATTCGAGTAAAACGATTGGATGTGCCTAAGCGTTTATACTAGATGAGTGAGAATGCTCCACCTGGAGCGAATACGAAGACCGTGGTGCGTTATAGAGTACACATAATTGGTAGACTAACAGTTAAGAAAAGGGATAATTAGAATAACTTGATGTTGATCAAAAAAAGGGGATTTGAAGAAATTGAAGAAAATAAAGAATTTATTGATTGAAAGTTTGGTCATCGTTTCGATAATTAGCTTATTTGTTTTTGGAATTGGGCTTAAACTTATTCTTAAACCAGCAGTATTACCAATGGATCTAGATAAGATGGCCTTAAGTGAAGTAAAAGAAGGTGAATTCGTTTCGTTGAAGTCTTTTATCCTTATTCAAGGATATGCTTCAGAAACGGGTACGGAATCTGATTACTCCTACTATTTGATTGCTGGACTTGATAAGAATGAACAGACCTATTTGATGGGACTACGGCTCACTTCCGAAGAAGGTGAAAGGATAGTAAATCTAGCGAATCTCAGTACCGACTATTTCTGGTTTACTGATGAGTTCTATTACGGAAAACTATATAATGTTCAAGAAGATACGAAAATATACTTTGATGAAGTGATAACCAACGCGAATACTGAGTTCCCAGTTGCTTACTTTTATTTAGATGCCACTCCAGGTATTTATCAATCAACAGATTTAATGAAAGTATGGCTTGGTTGGTTTCTTAGTTTTCTTGGTGGGACGATGCTGATTCTTACAGTTGCAATTAAATTTAGAGATTCTAAACGATCAAAATCATTAGTGTAGTTTTCTTAAAATGAAGAGGACTACCATAGAGTAAGTTAAATACTCTAAAAGGGTGAATACTATGATTGAGGTAAAAGGAATTGGCATTATTCTTAAATGGTCTTTCAGATTGTTTTGCGCATTGATTTCAGCGATGCTTTTTTGGGCACTATTTCTTAGTATCAATTATTCGAATTATTTAGCTTCAATCATGATTGTAGCGTTTTCAATGATGCCCATAACTTTTCTATATTTCTATAAAAGACGAATCAATAAGATAGTCATCAGAGTTGAGACTGAAGAAAACTTATATCAGTTAACGTTTCTTAATAAAGAGAAATATCTTCTTGATCCAGATTCAGTCATAAGGGTTCTTCGCAATGATCAAGCGTACTTGCTGGTACTTGAGAACGGCTTAAAATTCTACTTACCTAAAGGAATGCTTTGGTGGATAAGTTCACGAGATCCATGGAAACTATTATTGACAGAAAAGCGTTTCCGATACGCAGAATTTAAATATACTCTTTTCTTTTGGTAGATAACTGAAAAACTTGATTTTGTAAAGACGCAATGGTCAAATTGTATGAGTTCAAAGGGATGATCATTCAAAGCATCTAGGTGAAACGGTTTTCTGTAAAACAACAAAATGATCACTATGTTTAGAGAATCTATTAAGTTAAAAGTGAAAGATTGAACCAACGGTTAAAACATAACAGTATTCGTTTAGACAAAGTTATCTTGTTTAGATAAATAAGACTAGATTAAACAGAGTTAAAAAATCGCTTTTTATAGCGATTTTTTAGTTCTTAAATTAGAAAAGAAATCATCTACTGGTTAGATACCGATTTATAAAGACTTGATCCGATAGAAATACTTATCGATAAGATTCTTGTTGTGATTTTTAGAATCTATTCCTTCTAACCATCCTGCTTCTTTCTTTGCTTCTTCACTCATGGTATCGACATGTCCATTTAAATAGATCTCTGGAGTTAAGCCTCTTTCTAGTAGAAGCTCAGACATTTCAACGAGAATTGAAGACATGATGTAATTCATAGGTATTCCGCTTACTGGTCCTGCTTGAATTGGGTAACCTTCTAGTTTTACAGCGGCGTCCCCTATAATACATTTATTATCGATGACCACATCGGCGATGTCTTTTAGTTTTTTACCACATTTATGGGTTGTTTCTAAAGTATTCCCATAATCAACTGAGCTTATCGCAATAACAGGTATTCCTTTCTCTTTGGCTCGTAAAGCAGCATCGATGGTGACAGTATTATTACCCCCATTAGAAATACAGATCAAAACATCATTTTGAGATAGACGATGATAATCCACGATGGCATTCCCAATCCCATAACAGCCTTCAACCGCTCTGATCTTGGTCATTTCATGGGTCCCATTGATGCTTGATTCCGCAAGAGCACAATAGTTCGCAGGAGAAGCTGCTCGATAATAATTCTCTTCTGCGATCAATAGGGAATGCCAACTCCCATAGGCATAAACGATGCCACCTTTCGCAGAAGCATCTGCACACAAAGAAGCAGCCTTCATAATATTATCGCCTTGTGTTTCTCTAATGTCTTCTACCACTGAATTGATGACTTCAAAATACTTCTCCCAAGCTTTCATTTTAAATCTCCTTTCCGGTTTATGTGTTTACTTGGTTATTTAATGTCAGTATAGCATGGGTTTTATAGAAAAAAACCTTGATAATGGGTTGCTTGTGTAAAAAGAGTTTATGATGTGAATAGGAGAATACATAGGATGGCCAGAAGGTGAAAGGTAGGTACAGATATGGCGGATCTTAGAAAGTTGGTCGTTTTGCATTCTAATGATATGCATGGAGATTTTTTATCGAAAGATAAAGATGATGCGTTGGTAGGTGGGGTCTCTATGTTGTCTGGGTATGTTTCTAAAGTCAGAGAAGAAGAGGAAAGCGTTTTATATTGTATCGCTGGAGACATGCTTCAAGGATCTTTGATTGATACTGAATTCAAAGGCATATCCACGATGGAAGTTATGAACTACATCGCACCAGATATTGCTTGTATTGGTAATCATGAAGTTGATTATGGTCTACCTCATTTACTGTTTCTTGAGAAGTATGCGAAATTTCCCATCATCTCAGCTAATTTTTATCTTAAGAATCAAAACACAAGATTATTAGACTCTCATAAAATGCTTGAAGTAGATGGGATAAAAGTTTTGTTTATAGGGATTTTAACGAATGTCATCTTAGACTCCTTAAAATCGGATAAATTTATATCCACCTTCATCGACATCAAAGATGCGGCCTTAGAAGTAGGAAAGATTTGTGATGCCTATCGAACCACAGATGTTGATTTGACTGTTCTATTGACCCACATCGGTTATGAGAGTGATTGTGCTTTAGCGAGTCTCTTGAAAGAAGATTGGGGGGTAGATTTGATCATTGGAGGACATTCTCATACCATTTTACAACAACCTGCCTTAGTCAACGGTGTATTGGTTACTCAAGCAGGGGTAGGTACAGCTCAAATAGGACGTTTTGATTTGACCATCGATAAGGATCTCAATAAAATACTAGACTACACTTGGAAACTGATTCCAATTCAAGAAGATACTTGTCCAAAAGATGAAGTTCTAGAAAGTGTAATCAATCGTTATAAGGGACAGATTGATGAGAAGTATGGTCGGATCTTGACCCATTTAACCAAGAAACTAACCCATCCTGTTCGCGAGCAAGAAACAGAATTAGGAAATCTTTTCTCTGAAATCGCAAAAGACATGCTGGGCATAGATTTAATGATGCTGGGATCTGGTGCCATTAGAAAAACAGAATTGGGACCTATTGTTACCGTGGCAGATCTTTATACCATCTTTCCTTTCTCAGAAGTGGTCTATCAATTAAGATTGAGTGGAGCACAATTGATATCGGCTTTTGAAAAGATCTTGATGCCAGAAAATCTAACCAATTCCAGCGAGCATTACCAAGTCAGTAAAGGCACTAAGATCGTTTATGATCATAAAACCCGTCATATCGTAGAATTCAATGTAAATGGGAAACCCATAGAACCTGATCATCTTTATAAAGTTGGACTTCAAGCTTACCACTTCAACAATATTGAGAAATTCTTAGGTTTACCCGTTTTAGAGGTCTTGAAAAACGGAAAGCCTGTGGTTTTGTGTACGGCGTTGACCAATGTGTTTGAGGAATATTTTATGAGTCACAATAACGCTAAAGCAAAAATTGAAGGTAGGATTCAGCGCATCAATCAGTAATTATGTGAACTTAGTTGAATAGCGCTGAATGTTTATCATAAACGATTTAGTTTCGATACTAGAGCTTACTTAATCTAAAGAGATGATCGAATATCGATAAAACATTTGATTTTCAAAATATTGTTCGAAAGCATCATTAAATTTTTCTTGCGAGAAAATCTCTAGT
>CAZXTB010000149.1:0-4268 GCA_964643535.1 uncultured Erysipelotrichaceae bacterium
AAATAAGCTTTCAGTCGCTCCGGATGCCCCTGGTAAAGGAACGAAAGTATTGGAGGTTGAGATGAAACAACCCAGTGCCAACATTGGGAAGAAATCATCAAAGACAATGGGTAGTCCTAAGACCCAGGCAATAAAGAATGGGGTCGAGAAATACAAGACATTCTTAAGAATATTGATCCCTAAGACTTTCCAAAAGATGGATTTATTTTCTTTCACATTCTCAATGGCTTCGTTGAAGTTTTCTAAGGTCTTATTCCAGTCTTCTAAAATCTTCTCTTTATTTTTAATAAACTTCATTTTATGAAGTAAGTGGATCGCCCAAAATGAAATCTTATGATAAAGCTTAGGAAACTCAACCATGATCCATAAGACAATGACCACAAAACTATTAAAGAATAAGCCGATCCCAAACATCAAAGAGATGGCCACATGTTCATAAGTTGATAGATAGGTAATATACATAACCACAGCTGTAACCACAAAGGCAATCTGATAGATGTAGAAATCCATTGAAACCAAGCCTGCCCCTTGGGAGGCTTTCATCCCATTCTTTTTAAAGGCATAGACTTGAGCGAATTGACCCCCTGTAGAACTTGGGGTGATCCCAGACATAAAGCCACCGACATAGGCATTGATCAAACCATGTTTGTATTTGAATTTTGGATTGATGGTTCTTCCTAAGATGGTTAGAATCAAGCCCCAACATAGATAAGGCAAGAGTCCTAATCCTAAAATCAAAACCAGTTTATAAGGGTCTAAGTGTTTAATCGTGTTCCATACGGATTCATAACTGTCATACAAGGCAAAAATCAAAGCCACGGCAGTTAAACTCACAATGAACAAGATGTTAAACCAAACATTACCCAATAGTTTTTTCATAGTACATTTTTAAGTTTATCATATTTCCTCTAAACTATAAAGGAAAAGCCGGTGCCTTATAAAAAACCAGCACCTTAGTGCTAGTTTAGATTCTGCTTGAGTTTAACGATAAAATCTGGGCCTTCTGTATCGACGAGAATGGTCTTGTCTTGGATCACATTGCTTTGAATGATCAAGGTTGCGATCTTGGTTTCGATCTGGCGTTGGATGTAGCGTTTTAAAGGACGAGCCCCGTATTCAGGATCTGATCCTTCGGTAATAATTTTTAGTTTTGCGCTATCACTTACTTCTAAGGAGAGATTTTGATCTTTCAATCTTAGGCGCAATTCACCGATAAATTTATCAGCGATTTGAGATAAGGTCTCTTTAGATAGGGCATAGAAGACGATGATCTCATCGATACGATTGACGAATTCTGGTTTAAAGGAGCGTTTGACTTCTTCTAGATAATGGTCTTCTCTGAGATCCAGATTACTCTCAAAGGCATAATGAGAGCCTAGATTAGAGGTCATGATGATCAGGGTATTGGTGAAGTTGACGGTAACCCCTTGATTGTCGGTGATACGTCCATCATCTAAGATTTGGAGCAGGATGTTGAAGACATCAGGATGAGCTTTTTCGATCTCATCTAAAAGTACAATCGAATAGGGTTTTCTTCTAACCGCTTCTGTCAATTGACCTCCTTCTTCATAGCCTACATAGCCTGGAGGTGCTCCTATCAAACGAGACACACTGTGTTTCTCCATGTATTCGCTCATATCGATGCGTATGATCTTGGATTCATCATCGAAGAGCTGTTGAGCCAAAGCACGCGCAACTTCTGTCTTACCGACACCAGTTGGTCCTAGAAAGAGGAATGATGCTAAAGGTCGATGTTCATCTTGGATATGAGCTTTGGATCTTAAGATCGCAGAAGACACCAAGCTTAAGACATGGTCTTGTCCTTTAACACGCGCTCTTAAGCTTTCTTCTAACTTAAGCAATTTAACTCTTTCAGCGGACAATAAACGGCTCACATCGATGTGGGTCCAACGCGATACGATTTGAGCGATGAGGTTCTCATCGACGATCTCTTGGATCAACGCATTGTCTTTCTTCGTGGTCTCAGAAGCTTTGATTTGTTTCTCTAAGTTAGGGATCGTCTCGTATTGTAGTTTCGCTGCTTCTTCATAATGAGCATCGTTGGTGGCTTTTTCTAGATCCAATCGAGCTTTTTCTAATTTAGCCTTGGCTTCTTTCGCAAGATCCAAGTGTTTCTTTTCTTCATTCCACCTTATCGAAAGACCTTCTTTGGTTTCTTTTAAGTTGGCTAAGTCTTTTCTGATTTCATCTAAACGATCTAAAGCTTTCTCATCGGTTTCTTTCTTTAGGGCTGTCTCTTCGATTTCTAACTGTTGGATCTTTCTTAATAGATCATCCAGTTCTACCGGCATAGAATCCATTTCGACTCGAATAGACGCACAGGCCTCATCGATCAAGTCGATGGCCTTATCAGGAAGATATCGATCCGTGATGTATCGATGAGATAAATGAACGGCTGCTTGGATGGCTTCATCTAAGATACGGACCCCATGATGGGTCTCATAACGGTCTTTAAGACCTCTTAAGATGGAGATGCTTTCCTCAACGGTGGGTTCATCGACTAGGATCTTTTGAAAACGACGCTCTAAAGCCGCATCTTTTTCGATGTGTTTCTTATATTCATCAAAAGTGGTCGCACCGATACAGCGTAGTTCTCCTCGTGCCAACATCGGTTTTAGAAGATTGGCCGCATCCATCGCCCCTTCTGTTTTACCTGCCCCGACGAGATTATGAAGCTCATCGATAAACAAGATGATCTTACCTTCTTGGGCTTTGATCTCATTGAGGACTGCTTTTAAACGTTCTTCGAATTCGCCTCGATACTTCGCTCCCGCAATCAAAGCTCCCATATCCAGTTCGATGAGTTTCTTTTCTTTTAATCCAAAAGGCACATCGCCTTTCATGATGCGCCACGCAAGACCTTCGACGACTGCTGTTTTGCCTACACCAGGTAAACCAATCAAAACAGGATTATTTTTCGTCTTGCGAGATAAGATCTCGATGACTCTTCGGATCTCTTCTTCTCGTCCTATGATGGGGTCCACATGACCCTTCTTAACTTCTTCAACCAAATCTTTACCGTATTTTGATAAGGCTTCTAGTTGATTCTCTTGGTCACTGGAAGTGACCTTTTGACCTTGAAGGGTCTCGATGAGGGCTTCGTTGAGAGAAGCCGAGGTGATCTTAAAGGTCGATAAGATCTGTTGACTAAGAAGGGACTTATTTAAGAGGATGTGTTTAAACAAAGCCAAAGCACCTAAATAGGTTTCTTGTTTGGCTTTGATCTCATTGAGGCCTTCGATGATGGCTTGATTCAGTTCTCTTGAGAGGGTGGGTTGAGTTGGGGTACTGACCATAACCACGGTGCTTAAAGATCTCGCGATGAGCTCATTAAATGAATTCTTTTGGATGTTGAGTCGACTAAAGATTCCATCTAGTACCCCATCATCGCTCATGGCTTTTAATAGATGGGCACTGCTGACTTCAGGATGATTACTCATCATGGCCGATTGAACGGCCTCTTGAAAAATCTGTTGAAGCTTTTGGGTAAATTGATTGATACTCATAAGGATCCTCCTTGAATAAAAAAGTAACAGCGGAGCTGTTACTTGAATGTTTTCTTAAACCGCTCGTAGATGCTTTCTTTGCCTTTTATCTGGCGAAGCTTTTCGTACAGTTCCTTTTCTTCTTTAGAGAGACGATCGTCGACTTCAACTTTGACTTCGACGTATTGATCTCCGATGTGACTACTTCCGAGTTCTTTCATCCCCTTGCCTCTTAAACGGAACTGTGTACCATGTTGAGTAGAAGGTGGGATGGTCAATTCGACATCCCCATAAACGGTAGGGACATCGACTTTGGTTCCTAAAGTCGCATCCAGAGCACTTAATGGGATCTGGATGAAGATATTGGAACCTTCTCTTATGAAATTCTTATGTTTAGCGACAACGATCTCGATGAAGAGGTCTCCGTTGGGACCACCATTGGCACCTTTTTCACCTTTATGAGGCACTCTTAAACGTTGACCACTGGCGATACCTGCAGGGACTTTAAGATCAACGGTGACCTTTTTATGTTCATGACCAGAGCCATTACATTTCTTACACTTATTTGTGATCTTTTTGCCTGTGCCTTTACATTCAGGACAAGCGGCTGTGCTTTGGAAGACCCCAAAAGGTGTCCTTTGTTGCTGAGTGACTTGGCCCTTACCTTGACAGGTAGGACATACTTTGACATCTTCTTTAGAATGAGCTCCACTGCCCATACATTCTGAACATTGTTCATCAACTTCGATCGTAAAGCTGGAT
>CAZXTB010000150.1:0-4262 GCA_964643535.1 uncultured Erysipelotrichaceae bacterium
GAACGAGTTTTCGTCGTTACGGATCGTTCCATGGTTGATTTGGGCTATTACGCTAAGATCGTTGAACAACTCAATCTTAGACGTAATAATGTTCAAATTCAATTGTTCTGTGATGTTGAACCGGATCCTTCTTTGGATACTGTGAGAAAAGGCTATGAGTTAATGGATGCGTTTAAACCAGATACGATCATTGCTTTAGGAGGTGGTTCTCCTATGGATGCTGCGAAAGGGATGTGGCTCTTCTATGAACATCCAGATGTCGATTTCGATGATCTAAAACAAAAATTCATGGATATCCGTAAGCGTGCTTTCAAGTATCCTGAGCTTGGGAAAAAGACTCAGTTGGTTTGTATTCCTACGACTTCTGGGACGGGTTCTGAAGTGACTCCGTTTGCGGTCTTAACGGATAAACGTGTCAATAAGAAATATCCATTAGCGGACTATTCTTTG
Source organism: uncultured Erysipelotrichaceae bacterium (assembly GCA_964643535.1). Classification (GTDB taxonomy): domain Bacteria; phylum Bacillota_I; class Bacilli_A; order Erysipelotrichales; family Erysipelotrichaceae; genus UBA2212. The sequence goes on from CAZXTB010000150.1 coordinate 451, forward strand.
ACTCCTACGGTTGCGATCGTAGACTCTACCTTTACGATGAATCTACCTGCTTCTGTCACAGCGGATACAGGGATGGATGTGTTGACCCATGCAACCGAAGCTTATGTATCCACCTTAGCTTCTGACTTTACTGATGGCTTGTGTTTACAAGCGATCAAGATGGTCTTTGATTACTTACCAAGAGCCGTTAAAGATGGGAAGAATGATCCTGAAGCACGCGAGAAGATGCACAATGCGTCTACCATCGCTGGGATGGCTTTCGCCAATAGTTTCCTGGGAATTAACCATTCCTTGGCTCATAAAATCGGTGGGACTTGGCATGTACCTCATGGAAGAGCCAATGCGATCTTGATGCCTCATGTTATTCGCTTTAATGGGACCCATCCTTCTAAACCTGCCACTTGGCCAAAGTATAACTACTATAAAGCCAATGAGAAATATCAGACTCTTGCGAAGATGCTTGGACTCCCTGCAGATACGCCTGAACAAGGTGTAGAATCCTATGCTCAAGCTTGCTATGATTTGGCAGAAGGTTGTGGAATCGTAATGAATCTTGCTGCTCAGAAGATTAGTCCAGAGATGTTTGCGGGAGAAGTTGATCTCGTTGCGATGATGGCCTATGAGGATCAATGTACGCCATGTAACCCTCGCTTACCTTTAGTAGCTGATCTTAAAGCAATTCTTAAACAAGCCTATGGTAGACAAAAATAGATAAATTAACCGTTCTGTGATAAAATTGAACGGTAAACGAAAACCCCGCTTACACGGGGTTTTGTTTTCTAAGGAGTAATATGAGAATTTGTGCACTAGAAAGTTCATGTGATGAAACAGCGGTTGCGATCATCGATGATGGAAAGATCGTTCTCTCCAACATCGTTTCATCTCAAATCAATGTCCACTCTAAATTTGGTGGTGTTATTCCTGAAGTTGCCTCTCGATTACACATCGAGAACATCTCGGTCGTTATCGAAGAAGCGCTTCAGAAAGCAAATACCACTCTACAAGAAATCGATGCCATTGCGGTGACTCAAGGTCCTGGTTTGGTAGGATCGCTTCATGTGGGCCTTTTGGCTGCGAAAACTTTAGCGTGGTCTACAGGTAAACCACTGATCCCTATTCATCATATCGCAGGTCATATCTACGCTAATGCGTTTGTTGACACGATTGAATATCCTTTATTGGCTCTGGTGGTATCTGGAGGTCATACTGAACTGGTCTATTTAAAATCAGAATGGGACTTTGAAATCTTAGGATCCACTCAAGATGATGCGGTAGGTGAGGCTTATGATAAAGTAGCTCGTGTCTTACATCTGCCCTATCCTGGAGGACCTGCCATCGATAAGTTGGCTAAACTAGGTCATCCTCACTATACTTTACCTAAAGTAAAGACGGAAGAACCTTTGAATTTCTCCTTTAGTGGACTTAAATCAGCCGTGCTTCAATTGGTTCAACGAGAGGCAAAATTGAATCAACCCATCAACCAAGAAGACCTTGCCTATGCCTTTCAAGAGGCAGTCTTAGGAGAGCTCATACGAAAGACGAAGCTTGCGCTTGATTCGTTTGAGGTCAAGCATTTGGTCTTGGCAGGAGGCGTCGCAGCGAACTCTCGATTAAGGATTTTGGTCAATGATTTAAAGAATGATTACCCTGATTTAAAGATCACCATTCCACCTTTATGGTGCTGCACCGACAATGCAGCCATGATTGGAGCTGCTGCAGAAGTGGCTTATCGACATGGAATTGTAGGAAATCTTCAAATCAGTGCCAATCCAGGCCTAGAGTATAAGTGAATTTAAAAGAACATATTCACAAATACTTGTGAATATGTTATCATTAGGGCTAGGAAGGTGGAAATATGTCAAATCATCAAAACGTGCCCAAGGCAACACTTCAACGTTATCCCGTTTATTTAAAGGCTTTAAGAAAGCTTCAGCATCTAGGTATCAGTCGTATCATGTCAAGAGAACTCTCTGAGTTCGTCGATGTAGAACCTACAACCATCCGTCGCGATTTCTCATTTTTGGGATCGCTTGGTAAACAAGGTTATGGGTATGATGTCGGTAGTCTTATAGAGATCTTTGATGCCCATTTAGGTGGTGCATTCCAAGAAAAACTGATCATCGTTGGAGCGGGTAATCTAGGCCGTGCTTTAATGAACTATAACCGTTGGAATCACGTTGTTGGGGAAATCGCTTGTGCCTTTGACATCAACGCCGATAAGAGTGGGAATGCCTATGAGATTCCTGTCTATGCGATGAGCCAACTTAAAGAAAAGCTTCCTGAAGGATGTCGTATCGCCATCCTAACCATTTCTTCTAATGTCCAAGAAACTGTCGATCAATTGGTTTCTGTAGGCATTAAAGGCATTGTAGACTTTACCCATGAACATATCCAGGTCCCCAAAGGGGTGACCGTTAAAGAAGTCGACGTTGTCAGTATGATCCAAGAACTGGTATTTGAAACCAACGCGCTTAAGTGAGGAACCCATGATTACTTATATGACCGTTAGAGAATCTTATGAATTGATTAGTGAAGGAAACCCCATCGAGATCGATGGGATTGAGTATGTCCAACTTCAAGGCTGGGTTAGAACCAACAGAAACAATGGAAGTATTGGTTTCATCGAACTCAATGATGGGACCTATTTTAGAAACATCCAATTGGTGTATGCGAGTACCTTACCAGACTTTGAAACCTATACAAAATATCTGACAGGATGTTCTTTAACTGTCACTGGGATGTTTAAAAAGACCCCAGAGGCGAAACAACCTTTCGAAATCGAAGTTACTGAACTTAAACTAGAAGGGGAATGTGATCCTGATTATCCTCTTCAAAAGAAGCGTCATTCTTTTGAATACCTAAGAGAGATTGCTCATCTTAGACCTAGAACCAATACCTTCTCGGCTGTATTTAGAGTGCGCTCTGTTTTATCGATGGCCATTCATGAATTCTTCCAGAATCAAGGATTCGTTTATGTTCATGCGCCAATCATCACAGGCAATGATGCGGAAGGTGCTGGGGAAGTCTTTACTGTAACCACCAGAACCGATACAAAATATGATGAAGATTTCTTTGGGAAGAAAGCTTCGTTGACCGTATCCGGTCAACTTCAAGCTGAAGCCTTTGCGATGGCCTTTAGAGATGTCTATACGTTTGGGCCAACCTTTAGAGCTGAAAACTCGAATACAGCCAGACATGCGAGTGAATTCTGGATGATTGAACCTGAGATCGCTTTTGCGGATCTTAATGATGATATGGACTTGATCGAAGATATGGTTAAAAGCTGTATCGACTATGTGATGGAAAACGCTCCTGAAGAAATGAAGTTCTTTAATGAGATGATCGATACGACGTTGATTGAACGTCTCAATAAAGTGAAAACGGCTCCTTTCTATCGTATGACCTATACAGAAGCCATTGAACATTTGAAGAAAGCTCCTGTTAAATTTGAATACCCAGTCGATTGGGGAACCGATCTACAGTCTGAACATGAACGTTATCTGTGTGAACAAGTCATACAAGGTCCTGTTTTCTTAACGGATTATCCTAAAGACATCAAAGCCTTCTATATGCGTCTCAATGACGATCAGAAGACCGTCGCAGCCTGTGACCTCTTGGTTCCTTCAATTGGGGAACTGGTAGGGGGCTCTCAACGTGAAGAACGCCTAGAGGCTTTAAAAGCACGTATGGCTGAAATGGGGATCCATGAAGATGGTCTACAATGGTATCTTGACTTAAGACGCTATGGTGGCTGTAAACATGCTGGTTTTGGTTTAGGTCTTGACCGTTTCCTTATGTACATCACTGGGATG
>CAZXTB010000151.1:0-4254 GCA_964643535.1 uncultured Erysipelotrichaceae bacterium
CTTGTTGCCTCAATACGATATGAATGCCATACGTGAGGTCGTTGAAGGTAAGAAGATTCAATCGTCTACGAAGGCAAGCTTATCTAAAGAAGACATTCATCTTCAAATCGATTTGAAATCGAAAGAAGAAATACTTGATTATCTAAACGCCAACTTATTGTCTAAGAAGCTTGTCACTGAAGACTATCTAAAGAGCTTGTGGGATAGAGAAGCGATGGGACCTACAGTGATCTCATCGATGATTGCGATCCCTCATGGGGCTTATGAAGCGGTCCTGAAGAGTTGTATACAAATCGTAACCTTGGCTCATCCTGTTAAGTGGGATGGGGACAATGAGGTCAAAATGATCCTCAATGTGGTCGCTACGAAAGAAGATGCTTCAGACTATATTCCGTTCTTTACTCATCTTGCGGATCATTGTGATGACACAGCCTTGTGGAATCGGATCTGTTCTATGAAAAATAAAGAAGACTTGGCTCAAACCTTGAGCGAAGTACTGTTGATCAGCAGTTGAATTTCACGGGATCACTTGTGAAGTGCAGTGGTGTGAAGTTAAAAAACGAGAGGTACTTATGAAGGGCATCGTGAAATTCTACAGTTTAGTGAAAGGCGCTGGCGTTTTGGTTGGCGAAGATCACAAAGAGTATTCGTTTAAGATGGTTGAGATCGTTGGGAGTGGTCTACGTAAGCTTTCTGAAAATCAGGTGGTGAATTTTACACCTGTCGATTTGAAGGCAACACAGATTACTGTGGAGGAAAGCAAATGAGTAATCCTCTCTTCAACAAGAAATTGATGATTCTAGATATTGAAGCCTCTAGCGCAGAAGAAGCTTTGACTAAGATGTCTAAGAAACTGATCGAAGAAGGCATCGTCAAAGAAAGCTTTACCCAAGCGATCCTTGATCGAGAAGCTGAATTCTCAACCGGATTACCTGGATTTGGAAGAGGGGTTGCGATACCCCATGCGGATCCGGAACATGTCAATGTCTCTGCTTTAGCGGTAGGGATCCTAAGACATCCTGTTCAATTTAGAATGATGGGAAATCATGATGAATTGATAGAGGCAGAAGTGTTGTTTATGTTGGCACTCAAAGAATCGCATTCGCATATGTCGGTATTGCAGAGTTTAATGGATGTTATCCAAAACGAAGCTCTATTGACACAAATCAAAGAAGCAGACACTCAAAACTCACTCTATGAGCTAATGAGTGCGAATATTGCTTGAAGACAAGGAAAGGAGGTAGCGATGATTAAGAAAAGAATACTGGTTGCCTGTGGCACTGGGGTAGCTACATCAGTCGCCGTAGCCCGAAAACTAGAGAATATTTTTAAGGAAAGAGGATTAGCTGACATGGTTGAAGTATCAACCTGTACAGTTGCCGAAATGGAATCCAAAGCTTCTAAATATGATCTTATAGTTACGACGGCGCACAACAGTAAACCGATGCCCGTTAAGGTGATCATGGGTGTAGCTTTTCTGATCGGAAGGGGTACTGAACCAGTTTTACAAGACATACTCGATACATTAGGACTCAAGTAGTAAACACACAAAAAGGAGAAAATTGTGGATATCTTTCAAATTATCATGGACGGCATTAACTTTGTCGTAGGATTAGGCTCATCAGTTATGATGCCAATCGTTATTACCTTATTGGGCCTTATTATGGGCGCAAAACCAGGTAAAGCAATTAGAGCTGGCTTAACTGTAGGTGTTGGCTTCATTGGATTAAATTTGGTTATCGGCATGTTGGGCGGAAACTTAGGCCCAGCCGTTCAGCAAATGGTTACCAATTATGGTTTAAGTTTAACTGTCATCGATGTTGGATGGCCTGCAGCTGCTGCGATCGCGTTTGCGACAAAAGTCGGCGCTTTGGTTATTCCTATCGCTTTGGCTGTTAATATCGTTATGATCTTGACCAAAACGACTCAAACTGTCAACATCGACGTTTGGAACTTCTGGCACTATGCCTTTACTGGTTCATTGGTTTATTTCGCTACAAATAATCTCGTTTTCGGTTTGATCGCTGCTGCGATCCAAGCGGCTATGACTTTGATCTTGGCTGACTGGACTGCCAAAGGCGTTGAAGAATATTGCGGTTTACCTGGTGTTTCCATTCCTCATGGATTGTCCGTTGCTTTCGTTCCTGTTGCTTTAGTCATCAATAAGATCTTGGACTATGTTCCTGGGATCAACAAAATCAACATGGATGCTGTTGCTGTTCAGAAAAAATTCGGTCTATTCGGAGAACCAATCTTGGTTGGTTCAGTCTTAGGGGCTATTATCGGCGCATTGGCTGGTTATGATCTAAAAGGCTTCTTATCCTTAGGCATCACCATGGGTGCTGCTTTGGTTCTTATTCCTAAGATGGCTGGATTACTTATGGAAGGTTTAATTCCTATTTCTGATGCTGCTTCTGAATTCGTTGAAAAACATTTCAAATCCAACGCAAAAATTTATATCGGTTTAGATGCTGCTGTAGGTATCGGTCATCCGACAACTCTAGCTGTATCCTTGATTCTTGTTCCGTTATCAGTTTTGATCGCTGCCATCTTGCCAGGCAATCAGTTCTTGCCATTTGCTGATTTGGCTGTATTGCCTTTCTTGTTCGTCTTGGTTGTTCCTATTACTAAGGGCGACTTGTTCAGAACATTAGTTGTTGGTATCTTCATTGTTGTTGCTGGCTTATACATCGCAACAGACATCGCTCCGTTATTGACTCAAGCTGCTGCTGATTCAGGATTTACAATGCCTGTTGGCGCAGAATTTATTTCCAGTATCGCTGATGGTGCTTCACCATTAAGCTGGGCATTTGTTAAGATCTATGAATTCAAAGAAATTGGTATTGCGATCTTGGCTGCGATTACTGCAGGCATGGCATTCGTCAATTTCAAACGTATCGCAAAACAAGCTAAAGGCGAATAATCCTTTTAGAACTTGTGGTTTATGAAAGAGGACATCCCTTGAACAAAGTCTATCAATATCCTAACCAAAGAAGAATCTTCAGCATCATCATCCCTACTGTTTTATCAGGTCTCATTGTGATCGCTATGGGTGTAGAAGTTCTTACCTCCAGTACAACACAATATACCTTTCCTTTTGGGCTATTGGCGTTGATTATCTTTCTTGATCATTTTGTTTCCTTGTCTCATCCTGAGCAAGTAACACTCTCTGATCATGACATCGTCTTTTCTGGTTTTGGAAGACATCATACGTATACCTTTGATAAGATCAAACGCATCAACATTCGTAAAACGGCGTTCACAAAGAGCATCTATGTACGAATCAACGATGCCAGCTTATTTAAAGGTAGATACTGGCTTCAAATCGAAACCTTAAGCGAAGGCAAGGAACTACAAGAGTTTCTTACTAAGCTGGTTGAGGCGAAGCATCCTTTGTTTAAGAACTTCGATCGTAGATCCTTCGATAGAACTAAATAAGACTAAGCTGTCCATAAGGACAGCTTTTTTATGTGGTGTTGAGAATCAATAAGGTATAATTAAACAGAAAACAGGAGTCTATATGATCAAAGTAATTGCCTTAGATATCGATGGAACCTTATTTAATACCCATGAAGAAATCATGCCCATCACAAGAGCCATGTTGATGAAAGCTCATCAACAAGGCATCATTTTGGTTTTAGCATCAGGAAGATCCATTCATGGTTTAAAAAGTCTGGTTTCTAGATTGGATTTTCCTTTAGAAAACACAGTGTTTATTGGATATAATGGAGCCTCCATCGTAGATGCTTCTACCCATGAGATCTACTTTCAATCCATCATAGATCAAGACTTGGCCGTTTCTATTTTAAACAGTACGAGAAATCATCCTGTCACTGTTATGATTCCTGTGAACGATGAATTGTGGGTTGAAGATCTTCAACATCCTTCGGTTCAATTTGAAGCTCAAACAGAAAATCTTAGACTCATTCACAGTGATGATTTACGTAAATTAGCTTTAGAACCCATTAAAATAATGATTACTTCTGATAAGAAAAACTTAAAAGCATATTATGATCAACTCTCTGAACAAGTTCATTCTCAAGCCATCTTCTCTAGAAGTTGGGATGTTTATATCGATGTCACCAATTTAGGGTGCGATAAAGGAAGTGCACTTAAACGCTTTTGTGATCTAAAAGGAATCAATCCCAGTGAAGTCATTGCCTTTGGGGATAACTATAATGATCTAACGATGATACAGATCGCAGGGCATGGTATTGCGATGGGCAATGCGGTAGACGCCTTAAAAAAAGTCGC
>CAZXTB010000152.1:0-4226 GCA_964643535.1 uncultured Erysipelotrichaceae bacterium
AAAGGATTGCTTGAATTTGTGCCATAAATATATTGTCCTACTTTAGCTGAAATCAATCGTGATATGACAGACATCTTAGCCGAGTATTTTGAGAATCATCCCACCCTATCTCCAGATCATCATGAAAACATTTCTATCCTAGTGTAAATATTTTGTATAAACTATATAAATGCCTTATAATAAGTTTAAAGTTTCACCACTTCAGGAGGTAAATTATGCAGTATATTCCTTATTTATTATTGGCTGTCGTTGTAGTGCTCGCTTTATGGGCAATGGGTGTCTACAACAGTTTAGTAACCATTAGAAACAAAGTAGAAGAAGCTTTCTCTACAATGGATGTTTACTTGGTTAAACGTTATGACTTGATCCCTAACTTAGTCGAAACCGTCAAAGGTTACGCTAAGCACGAAAGCGGAACATTAGAAGCTGTTATCGCTGCTCGTAATGCGGCTCAATCTTCAGGAACCATCGAAGATAAGATCGCCAATGAAAACGTATTGACTGGTACTTTAAGTAAACTGTTTGCGTTAACAGAAGCTTATCCAGACCTTAAAGCCAACGCTGGTTTCTTGGATCTTCAATCTCAATTGAAATCCCTAGAAGAAGATGTCGCCAACGCTCGTAAGTACTATAACGGCGCTGTCCGTCAGTACAATACCCAGATCCAAGTCTTCCCGACCAACATCTTGGCAGGCATGTTCAAATTTACTAAAAAGCCGTTGTTTGAAGTCGAAGAAGAATCACAACGCAAGGCTGTCAAAGTACAGTTCTAAAAAGGGAGCCTCTCCCTTTTTTATCAAAATGAAAAAAATAGCACTTATATTTACTTTATTATTCGGTTTATTCTTCAGTACCCTCAATGTATCGGCGGGTAATACAGGCGTCGATATCACCCATATGACGGTAACGATGGATGTCAACGAAAACGGCTTGATCAGCGTGGATATGGTCCTCGTTTTAGACATTACAGGTAGTAATGTCCATGGACCAGCCGTCTATATCCCTCAATCCTATGACACCACTTGGACCATCGACGGTGTAGAAACACCTAGAAGCTACTACTTCCCAGTCCAAAACATCAAAGTCTATGACAGTAAGTATTCTACTGAAGTAGATGGGTACGATAATGTCATCATCTATATCGGTGATGCTGATGTCACCGTAAGTGGCGTTAAGACTTATCATTACTCTTATGACATTCAAACCAGAGACTTGGATCTTAATGGACTTCAAGCTTTCTATATGGACATCGTTGGAACAGGTTGGAGCGATCCAATTGGGTTGGTAGATTTTAGTATTACCTTACCTAAAGGATGGCCATCTGAACCTTTCTTCTATACTGGCCCAGCAGGATCTGGTGTAGACACAACAATTGTACCTGTCTATAGTAATAACAATAAAACCCTAAGTGGATCCTTTGACTTAGGGATGCAGACCTACTCAGGCATCACCATCTATGAATACTTAACGGATAAGGGAGATTATTTTACCTTTATTCCACCCTTTGATTTCTCACCGATCGCATTGATCATCTTGGCCTTGTTTAGTGCTTTGTTGTTTATCGTCTTCCAGAAGTTTGGGAAAGATGATAGGCCTATTATTACGGTAGAGTTCAATCCTATTGCAGGACTCAGTTCATCTCAAGCTGGATACATCTATGATGGCTCCGTTGATACAAAAGACGTCGTTTCCTTGATCATCGAATGGGCCAACAAAGGCTATCTCGATATTACCGAAGACGAGAAAAACAAAGACAATTTTACCCTTACTAAATTAAAAGAAATGGATGAATCTGAAATTAGAGCTGAAAAGACCTTATTCAATGCCTTGTTTAATGGGAGAACATCTGTCACCAATAAACAACTTCAGAATACCTTCTATCAGGCCATCGCTAATGCGAAAATGGATATCGCACGTTACTTCAACGGAAATCCACAACGCAATATTTTCAGTAAAAAAGCCACTCTGTTTAAAGTTCTGTTTGGAATCCTAACGATGATTCCTGCCGCTTTAGTGGTTGGATCTACAGTATATGTCTCAACCTATCGTGGAGAACTGGCCTTCATTTCTGGCTTAGCCATCTTCGTCACAGGAAGCATCCTAGTATTGCTTTGGTCTATTACCGCTAAACGTTGGCCTTCTTTATCGAAAGCCTCAAGATTCTTCTCGTTTATCGCTTGTGGTTTTGTATCCGTCATCTTTGCGTTAATCTTCTTACTGATCATGGTGCTTAACAGTGAGGATCTATCAACCTTATTCATCATCAAGATCCTTGTTACCTTTGGCTTCAGTGCCTTCAATATCGTCATGGTTAGCTATATGGATAAACGTACTGAGCTCGGAGTTGATTACTTAGGTAAGATCTTGGGCTTGAAACAATTCATCGAAACGGCTGAGAAAGATCGTTTAGAGATGTTGGTTGAACAAGACCCAGCTTACTTCTACAAGCTTCTGCCTTATGCTTATGTCTTCAACGTTACTGATATTTGGAGTAAGAAGTTTGAATCCATCGCCATAGAAGGACCTTCTTGGTACCATGGTGGAAACAATATGATGACCCCAATGTTCTTTATGAATCGCTTCAATCATACAATGAATACGATGAATCGTAGTATGACCAGCGTTCCTCAATCTAAGGGACGTGCTGGTGGTAGCTTCGGAGGAGGCGGTGGAGGCTTCTCAGGCGGCGGATTTGGTGGTGGTGGCGGAGGTCACTGGTAAATCATAAACAAAGCAGAATCAATTGATTCTGCTTTTTTAACGCTTATTTTTCATCACCTTGGCGATTTCTCGCTGGGCATCTTTTTCTTTATCAGATTCTCGTTTATCATGAATATTCTTACCTTGAGCTAAAGCAATCTCAAGTTTACATCTTCCATCTTTTAAATAGAGGGTTAAAGGAATAACCGTGAAGCCTTTTAATCTTACTTTCTTCTCTAGTTTAGAGATCTCATAATCATGAAGTAAGAGTTTACGTTCACGGGTTTCCTCATGATTGAAACGATTGCCTTCCTCATAAGGAGCGATATACATCTCTTTGACCCAAGCCTCATGATTGACGAAAGAAACATAGGCATCCTTAAACTGAACAGAACCTTTTCGTATCGATTTAATTTCAGTGCCCATTAAAACCATCCCTGCTTCATACTTCTCAAGGATTTCATATTCATGAAGGGCTTTACGATTAAAGGCTACTTGTTTAACACTCATTTTAGAATCTCTTTCTTGATTCTACCACAACAAAGTCAATTGTGGCTTTCTCTTTGTCTGCATCCATTACTTTTATCTTAACTTTTTGTCCGATCGCATAAGATTTCGTAGATGACCTTAAGACAAGACGCGTCTCATCGAAAGTATAGTAATCATCTAGATTACGCACATGAACCAAACCTTCTACACTGTTGGGTAAACGAACGAAGAATCCAAACTTCGTCACGGCCGCAATAAGACCATCATAGACCTTACCGATTTGGTGGGTCATAAACTCAGCTTGTTTCATATCTTGGGTATCACGTTCAGCTTCTACGGCTCTCTGTTCCCCCAAGGAACATTTTAATCCCTGCATTTCTACCCAAGACTCATCTTCTTTTAGATCTTCTAGTTTACGATCAAAAGCATACTTCCTAAGCATACGATGAACAATAAGATCAGGATATCTACGTATAGGAGAAGTAAAATGACAATAGTTGTCTAGTGCTAAACCATAATGACCTAAAGGTCTAAAATCATATTTAGCTTTACTCATGGATCTAAGCAACATCTCGTTGATGACCCCATAAGCTTCTTTATCTTTAAACTGATCGATGATTTTTTGGATGACCGCAGGAGAATGTTCAGCCCCTTTGAGTTTGACTCCAAAGGCCAACATAACCCTTTCAAATTCAACCAAACGTCTTTTTTGAGGCGCATCATGAACACGATATAAAACAGGGATATCTAAGTATCGACAATGCTGAGCGACTGTCTCATTGGCTTTCACCATAAAGTCTTCGATCAACATCTCAGCTTCTCCTCGTGTACGAGGTTGTATATCGATGACTTCACCTTGATCATTGACTGTAAATTTGGATTCTACCGTATCAAAATCAATGGCCCCATTGGCTTCTCTATTCTTTCTGATCTTATGAGCTAAATCTCTCATCTTCATCAACATGTCTTTAATATTTCCCGGAAAATCAATGGGTTCATTATTAAAGATCTGATTGACCTGAGTATAGGTACAACGT
>CAZXTB010000153.1:0-4221 GCA_964643535.1 uncultured Erysipelotrichaceae bacterium
CCATGACCTGGATTTTTTGAAAGAGGTAATCCATCTTTAAACTCAAGGGGTACTTCTATGGGGTTTTGAATCAAGATCGTTAAATAATGATGATCCGTATTTATTTTTAAGTCGATAAAACGATGGTTTAAATCGAGAATTTTCATATTGGCGTTGATGGCGTTTTCTATCCCATTGGCCAAGATTAAGCCTAATTCAATCTCATCAAAAGGAAAAGATTCACTAAGTGAGATCTCATGTGTACAACGTATTTGGGCTTCGTTTGCCTTTTGAAGATAGACAGAAAGCACGGCGTTAAGGTTGAAATTGTTTGAAAAGGCAAATACGATCGTTTCAGAAAGCCTCTCATTGAGGTTTTCGACATAGGCATCAAATTCTTTGAGATTCGAGGAATGAGCTAAGGTAGATAAAACACTGAGATGATGATGAAAGTCATGACGATGCTGTCGATTCAGTTTGATCGATTCGATTTGATCGTTAAGATTGCTTCTCATCGAATCCAACAGTTCTTCTAAGACTCGATTATTTTTTTCCAATAAGTTGACGTTTAAAAAGGATAGAAAATAAAGATAAGCGTAGACATGAGATAAAATCATGATGGTATAGATCACCAAGGAAATCTCTAGGTAGCCATTTTCTATCCCCGGTTGTAAAGCTTCATCGGTCATCAGAAAGATGATTACTAAACTAAGCATAGGGATCGTAACGATCCTTTTCCATTGTCTTGTTTGTGTATTGATGGCTTCAAGATAAGAGGAACGGACATAGACCAGCAAGAAGACCACCATTAATAAGGCAATCGTCGCTGCCAACATTTCCGCTGCCCATAAACAATAGCTGATTTTATAAATATAGGTCACCAAGGTCCCTACCAAGATGGTGAAACTGATTCCTAAGACAAAAGTGTAAGTAAAACGAAGGTCTCTTATTTTAGAAAGCCAAACCATCAAGAGATAAGTAGGCACAATCGAAGCAAAAAAGAGATAATTTTTGGTCAATGGGAAAAGTTGTAGTGTATTCATCCACAAGGAGAAACCAACCAGTATAAAGACTCCCGATAAAAGGGCGATCAAGGTGAATTTCAAGGAGTAGCGATAATCGATCAAGGTCGAAATCAAACTCGTTGAAACTAGAATGAAACCGACTTGAAAGGCAAGGGTCATAGGCGTTTACCTTGTTGAGAGAGAGATTGGATGTATTTTTCTTTGACTTGAGTATATAAAGATCTCGAGATTGGGATGATGCATTTGTTTGGAAGCAATAAGGCATGGCTTTGTAAAGCAATGACAGAGGATAGATTTACGATATAAGAATGATGGACTTTGATAAACCCAGGATCATCTGAGAGTAGTAGAAGGACTTCTTTAAGTGTACTGTAGGTAGAAATCACCGATTGATCTTTTAAATGATAATAAATGCGGTGCTTATCGACTTCTACATAAAGTAACTTTGAAAAGGCTAAGTTGATGATTGAATCACGTTCTTTAATCGATATGGATCTTTCTTGCTTTTTTTCATTGATTAAAATGACCTCATTGAGGACTTTAAATAGTGCGGCTTCCCTGACAGGTTTAAGCAAATAATGATAGGCTTTAACGTCATAAGCATCGATCGCATATTCAGGAGATATGGTGGTATAGATGATTTTAACCATCGCATCCGTCTTACGTATTTCTTTGCCTACTTCGATTCCATTAAAGAAAGGCATGACCATATCTAAGAAAACAAGGTCAAAAATAGGGTTCAACGAAAAGAATTTTAGGAAGTCATCAGGATTCAAAAAGGATGAAACCTCTAGATTTTGAGAAGGGTAGAGAAAAGTGTATTTTTCAAGTAGTTTCTCAAGTTGTTTAAGTTCTATTATGGTATCATCAACCAGTGCAACTCGCATTTTCTTTTAACCTTTCATTTATCCTAATAAGCCCCCATTTAGAATGTATTATATGTTATTTATGCGTAAATATCTACCACTTATGCGTAAAGTCGGCAAAGGTGGTGGCCTTATTTTATAATCTCGATAAAGGAGATCACTTCATGATGAAATCAATGATTAAATATTCGTTTAGAAGTCTATTAAGTTTAGTTCTTATGCTTATGATGGTGACCAGTGTTATGGCATCACAACCACCAAGTCCATCAACATATGGCAACCTTTATGCCTCATTTACAACTTCGGGTTATACCAATCCAATTTCTGTAAGTGATCTAACACTAAAGGATAGTCTAACATCTCAAGCAGTGACAGCCCTTTATCCTAAAACAGACTATAAAATCGGCTTTACTGTAGCGGATCTAGATGGTTTAAGTGGTATGAATTTAAAAGTAGTTCTTTACAATGATCCAGATGGCGATTTTAATCCAACAACCGCAGATGCTACAACCCTTAATGGAAATGAGTTCGTGTTTGTTTGGAATCAAGCAGGGGTTGCAACTGGTGGAACCCAAAATCCAACCTTGGTCAATTGGGTAGATTATGATCCGGGAGAGTCTTGGGCCATAGTGAACAGTAATCAACAGGATGCTTTTTATATCGACAGTAATCCATCTTCATTTAATTTTGTATTCGAATTCAAAACCAGTGATATCGCTGTTGCGAGTACAACTTGGAAGCTTTATGTTGAAGTAGCAACAAATGAAGCAACCCCAGATGAAGCATCCATATCTCTTGAACAAAGTTTAACAATGGCTTGGAATGGAAGTATGCAATTATTAGCGAATACAGATATGGAAAATCACCCTTTATTGAGTTGGGGAGAAATTGCTTACAATGCACAATATGCCTCTACAAAAACCAATACGACAGTCAAGTACTTCAGTAATGGGGCATTCGATACTTATGCTTCTGCGGGTGAAACCTGGTTTTTCTATGAAGCCAATAATGTTGGTGGAGTTGATGGTTCAGTTACTTTATCTACAAATCCAACTGCAGACAAAACATTTGGGATCAGAATCAATACCAACGACTATAGTTTTGATACTTCTAGCGGTGGATCTGTATCAGGTTATAAGCAAGTTTCAACAAGCTGGATCACTGTAGAATCGAATTTAGCCAGGACCAGTGAAGCAGGCGTTGAGAAGTGGTATTATTTCTATCTTCAATTGGGGTCTGGTTTCCAAAACGGAACTTATTCTGGAACTGTTGCTATGGGAATTAGTAACCACATTGACATCGTAGAATAATCAAAACTAAATCTCTAAAAACTCTGTCCTATTGGATAGAGTTTTTATTTGAAAATTTATATTTAGCTTTGTTTCATTTTAAGAAGTCTCATTCCACTTGTGCATAAAAAGTAACCAAATATGCTAAAAGAAAGGGTTCTATAGGTGTAATAACGTATAATGGCCCTAGGAAAAAATATGAAAATTACTGGTGAGATAAGAAGAATCATGATGATAGGATTAACGCTCATTTTGTTTAGAGAGATGAGTTATGTGACCTATGCTTCAACGCTTGATCCTAATGATGGAAAAATCGAGGTCACTAATCTATCACTAAATGAAGTGGATGGATCCTCAGCAGTAAGCTTACTCATACCTACTCAAAACTATGAACTTCACTTTACCGTTACAGACAATGATAATCTTGATAATATGCTTTTTGAAGTCATCTTTGTTCAAGGGGTATATAATTCGGAAAATATAACGGGGACCAATCAAGATGGAAGTCAATTCCGTCTTAAATGGAATACTGGTTTTCAAAGTGAACCTACGGTCGTTTACGATGACTTCACAAGTAATTTAGACTCTTCTTGGTCATTGAATTCATCGAATGTATCACAGTTTGGAAATGGCTTAAATACCTTTGAGTTTGTGATAGAGTTTAAGGTTTCAAAAGTAGCTCAAGCTGCCGATGATTGGGGCATAACGATCAATGTGATGGATGATTATAGAGAGGAATCTGATGTGCCTTTACCGACCCTTGATAGTGCTTCTCTTAGTAACTTAAGTGTCGCTTGGTATGGAGAGATCCAACTCAGTTCAGAGACCCTAAGTTGGGGAAGTATTGCTCATGATACGAGTTACTCCTCGCTGAGTTCACTTGCTACATCAGGTGTTAAAATCATCAGTAATGGATCTTATGATCTAAGTGCTAAATCCAGTGAAAGCTGGTTAGGAAGTTCTGTGTCAGATTATCAAACGCAAGACCTACTAGCCACTTTAGTCAATGACTCTAGTTTAGACATAAATTCTAACCAAACTTTCTCTTTGAGATTAAACGAT
>CAZXTB010000154.1:0-4201 GCA_964643535.1 uncultured Erysipelotrichaceae bacterium
GCATGTTTGACGTTTTGATCCAAGCCTAAGGTTTCTCGTATTTTGTTTAATCGATATTTATCAACGGTATACGGATAAAGTGAAGGAGGCCATAAATGACTGTTTTTATAATAGGCATGGCTTACAAGCGCTTTGGCTTTGGTTTCAGGAAGATGCGTCTTTAAGCCTTCGATGATGGCCACATAAAATGCTTGATTAGAATACGGATGAGCTAATTCAGAGATCTTTTGACCTATGCTTCTCATCAGATCAAACGGTTCTAAACTTAGATCCATAAACAAATCATCCAGTTCATCTTTTAATTTCTGAGAATTATAGGCTCTTTCTGTCGCTAAAGCGACCTCTTCTACTGCTTGGATGTCTTCTAAAGTCATCCAATGACTCTTGGTGATTTGATAAGGAGACCTTAAGGAATCCTCATAGCCATATTCTAGGGCCTTCTCTTTTAGTTGTGTCCCATGAAGCAACTTCAAGATACCTACTTGAAGTTCATGGGCTTGAAGTCTAAGTAAACCTTCATAAGAGTGTTTAAAAGACTTAAGATCTTCATAAGGCAAGCCTGCGATCAAATCGATGTGTTGTTTAAGATGAGCCGATGAGAAACGTTTAATAAGCTCCAATAAACGAGGTAAATGAGAACTTCTGGTCACGGCTTGAAGGGCTTGTGGATTAAGCGATTGAACACCGATTTCCATCCTAAAGCGTTGTTGACCTTCGTTGATGAAGAAGTCGATGAGATCTTCATCTAGGCTATCCCCTACCAATTCCACATGAAAAGCCATGGATTCAGGCATCGATAAACAGGTCCTTGCGAGATGAAGGGCCCTATTTTTTGAGACATTGAAAGTTCGATCTAAAAACTTTACTTGTTTAACCCCACTGTGTTTCAGTTTAGAAAAGAAGTCATCCATATATGATTGTGAGAATAAGCGAACTCTTCGATCTAAAGAAGCCATACAGTAACTACATCCAAATGGACAGCCTCTTGAGCTTTCCACATAAAGATATCGTTTATCCATCATTTCTTTATCTTCATCTAAAAAATAAGGTGAAGGATAAGCTTCTAGTTTTTTAAGGTCTACTTTTAGGATATCAACATCTTCATTAGGGGAAGCTTGATACCCTAAGACTTGCTTTCCTTCGAGTTGATCCCAAAAGACCAATTCGGTCTCTCCTTTAAAGATTCCATCGATTCCTGCTTCCCATAAAGGTTCACTGTGATAGGTCGCTTCAGGACCTCCCGCAACGATCTTTAGATTTGGGCAACGTTCTTTAAGGGCCTTGATTAAAACTAGGGTCGCATCGATATTAAAGATATAGACACTAAACGCAATGGTTTCTGCTTGATACTGAACCAGTTCTTCTAAAAGATTGAGAGGGGCTTTACAAAGACCTTCAAAGATCTTGGCCTCATGGGTTTCAGGTTTGGTGACCATCAACCATCTTAAGGCTAAGTTCTTATGGATATAACTGACATTCAAAGCCACCAGTGCTGTTTTCATATGTGTCCATTCTATCAAAGGTGGACAACTTATGCTATGATGAAAAACGATGAAGCGAGAATGAACCATGGCTTTTAAAACAAAAACAAAACAATTGATCTTACTTTTAGTGATCTATCTGTCCTTTATTTCTTTAGGTTTACCGGATGGATCTTTAGGGGTTGCTTGGCCTTTGATGAGGGTTGAATTTACAATGCCTCTACAAGCGGCAGCATGGGTCGTATTGGTAACCTTACCTTTATCTGCCTTTTCTAGTGTAATGAGTACGAAAGTAGGCGCTCGTTTTGGGTATGGGAAAGTGACCACAGGAAGTGCCTTGCTTACGGCCTTCTCACTCATTGGGATTGCCTTATCAAGATCTTACTTTGGTTTGCTTTTCTTTGGGATAGGATTAGGAATAGGACAAGGTGCTGTGGATGCCTTACTAAATTTCTATGTAGCGCATCATTATAGTTCTCGTCATATGACTTGGCTTCATGGCTTTTGGGGCGTTGGGGCTACTTTAGGTCCTACGATTTTCGCTTTTTCTTTAGCGAGGAGTGGAAATTGGACCTCTGGCTATATCAACATAGGTCTACTTCAAATCTTCATTGGGATCATCTTACTTTTAACGATAGGATTTTGGGATCAAAAAGCTGAAGTGAAAGACGTTGAAGAAAAACCTGTAAAGGGTAAATTTGAGCCTCGTATGATTTATGGGTTATCTTTTTACTTCTTATATGTAGGAGCTGAGTTTGGGGTTGGATTATGGACCAACTCTTATCTGGTAGAGTCGCTTCATATCGATCCTAAAATTTCGGGCTTGTTTGTGGCGGGTTATTACGCAGCCATCATGAGTGGAAGATTTTTATCGGGAATCATCTCTAATAAACTGGGTAATCAAAACATGATTCGATTGGGTTTAAGCATCGCCATACTGGGTTTAGGGATCTTAAGTCTTAAACCCAACGCTGAGCTTACACGAGTGGCCCTTATCTTAACAGGATTGGGTTTCGCTCCGCTTTATCCATCGATGATGCATGAAACACCTAAACGATTTACAGTTTCTAATGGAGCTTTACTGATTGGACTTCAAGTGGGGGTATCTTATGTGGGAGGAACCTTGATCACCAATCTCTTAGGACAATGGTTCGCCTGGACTTCAATCGATTGGCTTTACCCCATTATCTTGAGTCTTAATCTACTGATGATGATCGTTTCTGAGTTTTATAAAAGGAGCTCTAAACAATTCGAGTCCTCCACAAGCACTGTGATATGATATGACTATGTTTGACAAAGATGCCTTCATCAAAAGCTTTTTTAAATGTGATGTCTATACATCGGAGAAGCTCAATAAAGGACTCACCAACGACAACTATTTGATCACCGTTGATCATCAACGTTTTGTCTTAAGGGTACCTAAAAGCGATGCGAATCAAATCGTAAACTTTACCCATGAGGCCAAAGCCTTAGAACTCATTAAAGAGCTTCAGTTGGATGTGATCACAATAACCTATGATCCAAACACTGGGGTTAAAATGACCAAGTATGTGGATGATTTAAAAACCTACAATGAATATGATCATGAAGATAAACTGATCAGAGTTGCTTACTTGATGAGAAAACTTCATTCGATAAAGAAAACCATTGGTTATGATTTTGATCCACTGGCGCGCTATCTTCAATATCGCAGTTACGTAAAGAAGCCCTTGATCGAAGATGAAAGAGCTGAAAAGATCCTTGATCAAATCAAGTCCTTACCTTATCAAGCGACGCTTTGTCACAACGATTGGGTCGCAGGTAATATTGGGTTTACCCAACACAAAGATTATCTTTTAGATTATGAATACGCAGGAGATAATGATCCTCTGTTTGACGTGATGAGTTTCATCACTGAAAACAATATCTCTCTTACTGACCGTGAGATCTTCTATAATGCGTATTTCGATCATCCCTTAACTAAGCTTGAACGATCTACTTTAAAAGCTTATGAAGACTTCCATAACCTCCTATGGTGTACTTGGGCCATGATGATGGTTGAAAGTAGAAACGATCAAGTGTATCTAGACATTGCTTGCGATAAACTGAAACAATTGAATCAAACATAAAAAAAAGATCCGCGAGGATCTTTTAGATTTAAGCTTTTTCGATGGCTTTCTTGGCTTTTTCAACCAAAGCACTGAATCCCTTAGGATCGTGAATGGCCATTTCAGACAACATCTTACGATTGACCAATACATTGGATAATTTCAATCCATTCATCAATCTGGAGTAGCTGATATCGTTCATTCTGGCTGCTGCGTTGATACGAGCAATCCAGAGTTTACGCATTTCGCGCTTGAGATTACGACGATCTCTAAACGCATATTTCCATGAATGCATAACCTGTTCATGGGCTGTCTTATAAATTGTATGTTTGCTTCCAAAATAGCCCTTGGCTAATTTTAAAATGCCTTTACGGCGTCTTCTGGTGACATAACCACCTTTTACTCTTGGCATGTGCTTCTCCTACCTTTGAATCAACAATTTGATACGCTTGAAATCTGCCTTGCTTACCAGTGTTGATTTTCTTAAATGTCTTTTCTGCTTATGACTCTTGTTGGCTGCAAAGTGAGATACGTACGCGTGGGAACGTTTCAACTTTCCAGTACCAGTGACTTTGACACGTTTGGCCAAAGCACTCTTCGTCTTCATTTTTGGCATAGCTGCTCCTCTATTTT
>CAZXTB010000155.1:0-3321 GCA_964643535.1 uncultured Erysipelotrichaceae bacterium
ATCAAGAAGAGACTTTTCTTCAACGCTTAGAAATAAAGTAAAATCACTAAAAATCCCTAGTCAGGGATTTTTAATTGGAGTACGTGTTAGAGTTTATTATTTTCTTTGATGTATTCCCAAAAGACATTGGCCGCATAGGATAGCTTATAACTATTCATAATTAAAAGCTTCTCAAAGAAGGCTTTTCTTTAGAATTGGCTTGATTTAGTTGAAATTTTTTGAATTAAACTCACAAAATCGAAATAATATAACAAATCCTAATATAAATGGTATATAAAAACAAAAATAGTGATACAATCAAATTATGAATTACGTAAGCATCAATAAACTTAGCAGTAAACCGATTTATGTTCAACTTGCCGACAGTTTTCGCTTTGCGATTAAGCGTCATCAGCTAAAACAAAACGATCACCTGCCTACCGAAGAAGAACTCTGCAAGAAATTCGAGATCAGCAACATCGTGGTTAAACAAGCCTATCAACTTCTATCTGAAGAAGGCTTGATTACCCGTATTCAAGGCAAAGGAACTTTTGTAAGGTCAGTTCCAGTTCTTGATGTTGATTTCCATGATTTCAAAGACATTGAGAATAGATTTAGGGCCTTAGGTACCACCAAGAGTATTAACCTTATCGACATCGTCTCCGATCATGATTTGGCTTTTAGTGCTCTATTAATGGAAGAAGGAGAAGAAGCCTATCGCCTAGTACTAACGTCGAACTATTTTGATGTCCCTGTTTATAGTGTAGAATTGATCATGCCTACTCAAACATTCCCTAAATTGGAATCCGTATTTCAAAATCCCAATGCCTCGGTCGTTACTTTAGCGAAGTCATTTTATGGTTTAAATATATCTTCTTCTACGCATGACCTCAGTATGGAGAATCTAAACAATGCCGATGCCAAACAACTTCATGTAGAACCCAATGATGCTGCTTATGTCATTAGAAGTGTATATTTGGATGATCAAAAGAAACCTATTTTCTATAGTAATACCATCTATCCTAGTGAATACCTAGTTTTCAATTCCACCTTGGTGATCTCATGACAGACATAAACATCGATAAACGTTCTAAGATTTCTTATGATAAGCAAGTTCAACAACAACTAAGATCCTTAATCGCTCGTGGAGTGATCAGAAAAGGAACGGATCTTATTAAACCTGATCTTTTAGCGAAAGAACTCGAAATAGAAACATCAATGGTTGAAAGTGCTTATCGTCTTCTTGAAAAAGAAAAACGAGTTACTTATCAAAATGAATCCTGGAAAGTCAGTATCGCCAATATCCCTAAGATCTTCTTTGAAGAGTTTATTTCGATCTATGACAGTATCATTAAGAATGCGAAATCTACGCCTTCGATTAAGACTTTAGAAATTGATTTAGAAAAACATGTTAAAGGGAATATTGCCTCATCTTTGGGTCAAAATACAGCCCTTTATTGTAAACGCATCTATTACGGGAATGAAGTTCCTTTCGTTTATGCCAACATCTATTTCCCGACAGGTAGATTTCCTAACCTTGAAGATGAACTTAGAAAAGAAAAACCATATTTCAAAGAAATGAATGTGTTGTATGGGGTTAAGATGAGTAAATCTACACGAACGATGAAAGGCCTTAATCTAAAAAAGAGAGAAGCTGATTATCTAGGTGTTCCAGAAGGCACAGCTGCTTATCTAACCGTCGTTAAGAACTTTGATGAAGACGGGAATGTTTTTGAGATATCTGAAGTCTATGGGATCTCAGACGTCATGCATTTTACAATTGAACAAGATGAATAAGTTTTGATTTTAGTCATTTAAGAAACATAAAGAATAGAGTATAATATAGATACAAGTTAATCACCGGTAGAGAAAGCGAGACCACATTTAATAGATGTTTTCGCTTTTTTACTTGGAGGTAACCATGTTTGACATCATCATCATCGGGGCTGGCATCGTAGGAAGTCATTTAGCCTATCAACTCAGTTTAACCAATTTAAAAGTATTGGTTTTAGAAAAGAACGCTGAGATTTTAAACGAAGTCAGTAGTGCCAACTCTGGAATCATCCATACAGGATATGATCCTAAAGACAATACTTTAAAAGCACTGCTTAATGTAAAAGGAGCTCTTTTAACGCGTGAACTTTGTGCTTATCTTCAAGTTCCGTTTTTAGAGTGTGGCAGTATGGTCGTCGCTCATGATGATCAAGAAATAGAAATGCTTAAAGCACTGCAAATCAAAGCGAATCAACGCTTGATTCCTTGTGAACTTCTATCTCAAGAAAGCTTAAGACAAAAAGAACCTCACATCGCCGATAGTGTCATTAAAGCTTTGTTTTTCCCAACCACAGGCGTCATTATCCCTTGGCAATTGGGCTATGCCTTAATGGACAATGCTTGTTTCAACGGGGTCACTTTAAAAACCAGTGAAGCAGCCATCGCAGTTGAGAGGAATCTAAATTATATCGTTAAGACCCCAAAATCATCCTATGAAGCCAAAATGGTCATCAACTGTGCGGGTCTATATGGGGATAAGGTCGCTCGTTTAGCTCAAGCAGATTATCCTATTCATTTGATCTATAAAAAAGGTGAATATCAAGTAACCGATAAAACGGATGCCTCTTATCTTAATCATATTCTGTTTCCTTTACCCAGCGAAAAAGGAAAAGGAGTCTTAGCTGTCAAAACCGTAGAAGGCAATCTCTTGTTTGGGCCAAACAGTACGATCGTCGAAGATCCAACCCATCAAGACACCACTTCGATTGGCTTGGCAGAAGTCAATTCTAAGATTCATGACATCTTAAAACCCTTACCTCAAAATCGAATGATTAGACAATTCGCAGGTATAAGACCCGGTAGTCCTACAAAGGACTTCATCATCGAGAATCATGAGAACTGGGTCAACGTCATAGGGATCGATTCTCCTGGTTTAGCGAGCTCTCCTGCGATTGCCCAATACGTGATCGAACAGTTCGTTCAAGCTGAATTTAAACCCATTCAAGTTCAAAGAGAGCTTTATATTCATCCCAAGCCTTTGCTTGAGATGAATTTAGAAGAAAGAAACGAATTGATCAAAACGAATCCTAACTATGGGAAGATCGTTTGTCTATGCGAAGATGTTTCTCTTCAAGAAGTCATCAATGCGATTCATTCTCCATCCAGTACTCAAAGTATCAAAGGCATTAAACGAAGAGTACGTCCTGGTAGTGGTCGATGTCAAGGTGGATTCTGTGAATCCAAGATCGTAGATATCTTATCTAAAGAGCTTAAGATTTCTAAACAAGAAGTTCTTTATGATAACGACAATACCGCCTTTTTAATCCCGATGGAGGATCTCTATGAAAC
>CAZXTB010000155.1:3351-4149 GCA_964643535.1 uncultured Erysipelotrichaceae bacterium
ATCGGTGGAGGTTCTGCCGGTTTAGCTTGTGCCATTGCTTTACGAGAAAAAGGCATACAAGACATCTTATTGATCGAAAAAGAAAATGAACTGGGAGGCATTTTAAACCAATGCATCCACAATGGCTTTGGACTTCATCTCTATAAAAAAGAATATACAGGCCCTATGTATGCCCAACATCACATCGATCGTTTTATGGAACTACAGATTCCTTATCTCATCAATGCGACCGTGTTAGACATCAGTGAGGATAAAATCATAAGCTTATCAGAACCTTCAGGCTTCTATCAAATTCAAGCTGAGGTCATTGTCTTAGCCATGGGAGCCCGTGAAAGAACACGAGGCAATATCCAAATCCCAGGTGATCGTTGTGTAGGGGTATGGACGGCAGGAAACGCTCAAAAATACCTCAATATGGATGGTTACTTGGTTGGGAAAAGGATCTTTATCTTAGGTTCAGGAGATATTGGTTTAATCATGGCTCGTCGTTTATCACTGGCGAAAGCTAAGGTCGTTGGGGTCGCAGAAATCATGCCTTACTCCAATGGCTTAACCAGAAACATCGTTCAATGTCTTCATGACTTCGATATCCCACTTTATCTATCTCATACAATCACTCAAATCAAAGGAAATGGAAGGGTGGAAGGCATTACCTTATGTAAAGTCGATGAGAATCGTCAACCGATTTTCGAAACAGCTCAACATTTTGAGGTCGATACGGTCTTACTTTCAGTTGGTCTAATTCCGGATAATGTCTTAAGTGAAAAAGCTAAAGTAAACCTAGATCTTAAAACGAAG
>CAZXTB010000156.1:0-3737 GCA_964643535.1 uncultured Erysipelotrichaceae bacterium
AAGTGTTCTCGTTGATTGGACGAAATGAAAACAAGCCCTGAATTCAGGGCTTGTTTTTTAATCGAAGACAGTTAGATTATCTAATCCAAAATCAGAAAACAAAGGCATGATGTAGACATATTGATCTTGACCTAAGGACACGGAATGAGCCATACTTGTAATCCCTAAACCGGTTGAGGTGATCCGTACTTTCATATTGAGCAATAACTCGTGAAGTGAAAGATCACTGGCGAGGTATCCTTTATCGATTTCCTTGATGAACTGATTCTTAATGGCGTTATTGTAGTTGAACCCATCAATGAAGTAGTCTTTGACACTTACTTCAGTATCGGTCTTATCGAAACATTTCTGTTCACTCTCAAACAGATAATCTCCTGCTGAATACACACTAAGATCTGGAAATAAGCAGGTATAAGACCCAACTTTTTCAGTGAAAACATCCCCTCTAAATTCTTCGATCACATGAGCTGAACTATAGGTCAAGAAGTCTGTCTTTATCTTGTTTTTCATGTTTGTCATCTCTGCCAATAACGATTCTGATAGATCCTTGTGATATCTCATCAAGAACTTATATTGTTTAGACCCTACTAATACAGTATCTACTGCTTGGTTTAAGAAAGGATCATCCAAAGCTAAGAAGTGGCGATCGATGATGGGGGATAGATAAAGATCAGTGTTTGAGGAGAAGCGTTCTGTAATGCCTATATGATCAATAAAATCACTAAATGGAACATTGATCGTCATTGTCGCGAAATCAGTATCGAATCCAGGTGTTCGATAATCAAACAATAAAGTCAATCCTTGATCTCCAAGATAGAAGGCTTGATCTGCTTTTATTCCTTTGAATGGTTCTACTAAGTTAAATGAATAGTAATACATACTGGTTCCAGGAATCTCATCGGAGTAATTTAATCGTGAGAAGGTCTTACTTAAAGAATTATTGACCAGAAGCGAAATATCTGCTTCGTTGGTAAAGACATCAGAGATATGAAGTTGCTTACCAGTAACCAAGTCAAAGGTCAAGCCATCATTGAGACTGATATAGACTTCTGAATCATCGGTGTTTTTAAAGGTTAAGAAACCTTGAAACAATAGGCTCAATACATTATTCGAGTTATATGAAACAATTGAATAGATATATCTATTGATGAGGACAGCCCCATCTTTTATCTTTGCTTTGATCCCTCTAAAAGGAGGAAGATTGTCTAGATCGGCGTAGCTGATGAAACGATCGACGGCGCTTCTTATCGCTGTATTGATTTTGATTTGAACGGATGCGTTTTTTAAACCATCGATCATTAGAATATTGGTATAGGCTGCAGTGGTTTCTTCTTCGATCACATTATGGATGTTGATGGGATTATTCCATACATAAGGAATATCTACTGGACCATTGACAACATCTCCAATAGGATCATCAAACACAACCGGTTCATCTTTAGGATCTGGATCAACGGCTGGTGTACATCCGGTCAGCATCAACACCATCAAGAGTACTTTAATCGACTTTGACATAACCACTGTCCTCCATCAATTGTTGACCATCTTTGGTCAGGATCCATTCTACGATTTTTCTTACGTCACTATCCGCGATTTCATTTTTACGAAAGACCGCATAATAGGCAGTTTGAATAGGATAGGTCTTATTGGCGATGGTTTTCTTATCAGGATAGATCCCATCGACTTTCATCAACTTGACTTGATCATTTCCCCACATATCTGTGACGAAATAATAATAGGAATAGCCTAAAGCCGTCGGCCCATTCTCATAATCCGCTACAGCTTCTATAAGATCTCCCATTCCCGCAAATACCCATTCACTAGGGGGTGTCATCGGAGTAACATCTTTCATCACCAAATCTAGAAAGCCAGTTTGACTTCCTGAATTGACTGGACGTTGGAAAGGAACGATGGCTTGATCATTGCCTCCAACTTGATTCCAATTGGTGATTGTCCCTGAATAGATATCAACGATCTGTTTAAAGGTCAAAGAACTTACTGGATTGTCTTTATGGGTCAAAAAGATAAAGGCTTCTGATACGATGGGGATGATTTCCATTTCTATCCCAGAAGAAGCTGCTAAAGCCAATTCTTCTTCAGAAGGACTGGTCACAAAGATAAGATCAGCCTTGCCTTCAATCAAATTCACATAAGCATCATGTGTCTTATTATGTAACACATAAGGTCTAACTTCTTCTACTGTCTTTCTGGTGAGCCTGGCAACCAAAGCTTCATCCATTGGAATTGTAACGGTCGACCCATCGATCGTTGGGAGTGACTCCAAAGTAAATAGAGGAGCATCTATGACTTTAGGCGTACACGCAGTTAAAGGAAAAACAAAGATGGTCATAATGATTATGACTAAAAAACGTTTTCTCATGGTTTACCTCGTAAGGGTTTCTTTAGATTTATTATAGTCTTGTTTATAGAATTCCTCAATACACCATTTCATCCCATAAAAAAAGCATGGATTTAAGATACTTAAGTCGTCTTTTTTGATCTTCATCTTTGACTCTAGGTAAACGAGTTAGGTCTGAATTATGAAGTAGATCTGCCAACTTAACGACCCTGGCCAATTTATTTTCTTTGACGCGTGATAAGTAAAGTGAATAGTCTTCACCTTTAGTTTTAGTAAGGATCTTAACAGCGTCTACGATCTCTAAAGGAAGTTGATGTTTAACCAATAGATCTTCATAAGTAATGGGACTATCTTCGATCACGTCATGAAGAAGGGCCACACATTGAGCGTATTCTTTCTCATCTTCGGATAGAGAAATCAAAGGTCGTTTTAAGACTGTTCGATAAGGAACTTCAGATAGCACAGCACTGACCCATAAAGGATGAAGTAGATAAGGCTCTTTGGCTTTATCGACTTGATTAAAATGAGCAACTGAAGCAATGTTTAGACAGCTTTCTTTTAACTGAAACATACTGAATTGATGAGACGCTTGTGTTTCGTTCATGGATTCTCCCTTACAGTTCTACTTTAGCATGAGCTTTTCGTTGATGGATCATCTGTCCATTTTATGGGTCAAAAAAAGCCTGAAATCAGGCTTAGAATTTAAAGAATCCAAGATACCAATCTAATAGAGGCTTTCCGACTAAGAAAGCAAGGTAGATCCCTAAGGCCAAATGAGGTCCAAAAGGCATCATCGATTTCTTATCGTTGCCTTTTTTAAGCAAGATGATGGCTTGAATGCCTCCAGTAAGAACCCCAATAAAGAAAGCCACGATGATGTTTGGGAAACCTAAGAGAAGACCAGCAGCCCCCATTAACTTAATGTCAGCACCCCCAAATCCACCAGTAAGGACTGCGATCGCATACATGGGTAAGCTGATCACAAACATCCCAAAGATCGTGGTCATCGGATTAGGCAAGAAGATGGCCATTGAGATGGCTCCTAAGATCAGGATAAAGATCGAGAATCCATCATTGAATTCCATCGTATCCAAATCGATCATCGATAAGACGATCAAAGTTGCGGTCAATAAGATCCCAATCAACGAAGTAATGGATACTCCAAAGCGAAGATAAACCAAGGTAAATAAGATGCCTGTCAAAAGTTCAATCAAAGGATATCTAAGAGAGATCTTTTCATGACAGTAGCGACATTGACCTTTTAGAAAAACATAAGAGAAGACCGGAAACAAATCAAAAGCACCCAGTTCATGATGACAAGATGGACAAAATGATCTTCCTTTAACAAAATCTAACTTTAAAGGGATCCTGTAGATCA
>CAZXTB010000156.1:3747-4117 GCA_964643535.1 uncultured Erysipelotrichaceae bacterium
GAAAGGAACCTATGATGAGTCCAAAGATGAATATGAAGAAAGATAGTAAAATGGTTAAGTTCATGAATCCATTATAGCAAAGGCTTTATTCTACGGTTACGGATTTCGCTAAATTTCTTGGTTTATCGACATCTAAACCTTTTAAGACAGAGGCATAATACGCAAAAAGCTGAAGGGGTATGATCGCAACTAAGGGAATTAGAGCGGGTTGAACCTTTTGGATGATGAAGATATGATCTGCGACATCGGTTTCAAACATTGGATCATCTAAGGCAAATAGAAAGACTTGAGCACCTCTCGCTTTGACTTCTTTAATGTTGGAGATGATCTTCTCAAAGAGCTTTTCTTGAGTCGCTAAGGCAACCACAGG
>CAZXTB010000157.1:0-4074 GCA_964643535.1 uncultured Erysipelotrichaceae bacterium
TTTGATCAAGGCATCCAAATCTTTCTTTCGACTGATGTTTTCATGGATAGGGGCTGTTTTAGAATTACGCATGTCTGAAAGAATCGTTTCTGCTTCTTCCTGAACGAGATTAAGATAATCTTGAGCTTCATCTTCGATTTGAGCTAAACGAGCTTGTTTGGTCTTCTCTAAGGCCTCTTCTTTTGATTTTATTTCTAAAAGAGATTGATTGAGTTCATTCTCTTTTAAAGTTAAGGTCTCAGTGATCTTACGATTCTCTTCGATGGCGGCTTGTAGTTTCTCAGTTAAGAGCGCTTGTAGTGTTTTCGCTTGAGCTTTATACTCGACCGCTTCATCAATCACACTTGCCTTTATCCCAAAACGACGTGCGATCTCAAAAGCATAAGATTGACCAGGTAATCCTTCTATGAATTTATACGTCGGTGCGATCGATTTCATATCAAAAGCCATCGACGCAACGATGATGTCATCATGTTGAAGTCCATATTCTTTTAATCTAGCATAGTGGGTGGTCGCAACGACCCAAGCCTTGGCTTTTCTTAAATCATTCAATACCGCCATGGCCAAACATTCCCCTTCGATTGGATCTGTTCCTCCACCCAATTCATCCAGTAAAGCTAAAGTATGTTCATCGGCTTTATCCGTTACTAAAGATAGTTTAGATAGATGAGCTGAAAAGGTAGACAAGGAATGGGCGATCGATTGATCATCCCCGATGTCGACAAAAATCTGACTAAATAAAGGTAAGCGTGCTTCATCGCATAAAACAGGGATCCCTGAATACGCCATAAGACAAAACAAACCAATGATCTTAAGCGAAACTGTTTTACCACCAGTATTAGGCCCAGTGATTAAAAGAACACGTTCTTTTTCGTCTAAACGATAGGTATTGGCGACGACTTTAAGCGGGTCGATCAAAGGATGACGAGCATCCTTTAAATAAAGGTCATTGCTTAATTGCGCGACAATCCCAAAGGTAGAATTACCAAATCTTGCTTTCGCAAACAAGGCATCTAATTCAGCGGCCGTCTCGAGATGTGCTTCCATCGATTCCGCTAAAGGTTTTATTTTTTGACTCAATTCAAAACAGATCCGTTTGATTTCTTCCTCTTGATCGATCAAGAGCTTCGCCAAGGCATTGTTGAGTTCAACGAGTACTGGAGGTTCCACATACGCACTTTGACCAGAGGCAGATTCCCCATGGATCATACCTTTAAAGCTATGTTTCTCAGAGTTCTTCGCCAAGACCACTACGCGATCATTACGAATCATAGAGATGGGTTCACTTAAAGAGGCAGCGTTTTTTTGAATAAACGAGGTCGCTGTATCTTGAAGCTTGGTTTGGGCCAATCTGAGGTGTCGACGAATGTCTTTTAGTTTAGGAGAAGCAGAATCTAAGACTTCAAAAGCCCCATTAAAGCACTTCTCAATCGATTCAGCCAAAGCAGGATAAGATTCTAATCCATTGACCAAATCCATCAAGGCTTCTTTTTCACATTGGGCATCCTTAAAGAACTTCTGGATCAATAAGATACCTCGATTAAAACGGGCAATGTCCATAAGATCAGGTATAGATAAGATCTGATCTCTTTGGGCTTGATGTAGGGCTAAGCGAATATCACTCATCCCCAGCATTGGACACATCCCATAGAGTCTTTCTACGGTCATGGCACTGGCAGTACGGGCATTTTCTCTCTGTATGACCAGTTTTTTATCATAAGGACTTAAGTTTAGAATCAAGCCCTTAGACATCGAAAAACTGGCGTAATTCGCCAGGATTTCTAAAACATTTTGATACTCTAAAGATGCGATTGGGATCATTTAAACCTTTCCATAAATTTAGTGATGTCTTCATCTGAGATACCATTGGCCTTCATCCAATCGACTAGAGCGGTCATCTCAGAAGCACTGATTGGTTTTAATCTAAGTAGTTTAGAAAGAATCGGTACGATTGGATCAGGAATATTCTTTTCACTCAACCAGTTCTCTAAAACGATGGTTTCATCCGCATCGAATTCAGATCCTGTCATGATTTTTCCAACCAAACCTGATGGATCAAATTTAGCCGATAATCCATCAACCATACTTTGGGTAATCGGCATCAATTGACCCAAATAAGATTGACTTACCAAGGCCTTCCCATTGGTGAACAAACCTGAGTTTAAAAGCAAGGTCAATAATACTAAGACAACAGCAGCCTTTAGTCCCGCTAAAAG
This sequence comes from uncultured Erysipelotrichaceae bacterium, assembly GCA_964643535.1. GTDB lineage: Bacteria > Bacillota_I > Bacilli_A > Erysipelotrichales > Erysipelotrichaceae > UBA2212. The sequence continues at coordinate 2,217 of CAZXTB010000157.1, forward strand.
TAAACCTAGAATTCGATTAACGGTTTTAATGATGGGAATCTTACCAATACCTTTTAAGACAGGTTTGAAGAATAGGCTTAAAATCATCAGTCCTACGACAATGATGATGAACCAAAAGATCGTATTGATGGACTGTTGAAAAAGAGGTCCTATGATGGGAATGACATTGAATTGTTCATTGGCTTGCATCAAAGGAATGGCTTTCGCCAAAGCAGGGGCAATCATCCAAGAGACGAATGTTATCGCAATGAAAAGTAGGATACTAAAGATTTGAAGTAAGAATCCTTTAAAATAACCATACAACAACATCAAAGCGACAAAAACAATAATCGCAATATTCAGATATTGAAAAATACTCGCAGGTAAGGTCATGATTTCTCCTCCTTGTTTCCTTTACGTTAATGATAGTATATCGCAAAATCAAACGCAAACGTATGATACACTATTTATATGAATATTTCTTTAACCCTCACCCAGAAACAAATCGATGAACTGATCTTAAGCTACACTAAGCAGAAGTCTTCTCGTGACTTACCTTACGTTAGTGCTCAGCTTATTTTAAGCGACTGTACGATCACCATTTACACGAGTAAAAAAGTGGTTTTCTCAGGTGAAGGGGCCTCTTTTTATGCCTCACTTTATACCAAAAAATTTAACGCTCAAGCTGGATCAGATGAAGTTGGGACAGGCGATGTATTTGGGCCTGTGGTGGTTGCGGCTTGTTTTGTGAATGAAGCCCATTATGAAGCTTTAAAGATTTACCCCATCCAGGATTCTAAGAAAATGACCGACGAGCTCATCTTAGAGATCGGTCCCATCTTAATGTCTACCCTTCCTCATAGTTTATTGATCCTTACGAATCAAAAATACAACGATGTTCATGAATCCGATAATATGAACGCCATCAAAGCCAAGCTTCATAATCAAGCTTACGTTCATCTCAACAATAAAGTAGATTTAAATAAACACAGCACGTTAAACATCGTCGATCAGTTTACCCCTAAAACCAATTATTTCAACTATTTAGAAGGTCAAACTAAGATCTTTAAAGAGCTTCATTTTGAGACAAAAGCAGAATCTAAATACTTTGCGGTGGCTTGTGCTTCTGTCATTGCCCGTTTGGCTTTTCTAAAAGAATTAGAGGCCATGGGTTTAAAATACAACACCGTCTTTCCTAAAGGAGCTTCTTCTATCGTCGATAAGTTCGCGAAAGAATTCTTAACTCAACACGGTTTAGCAACATTAAAAAAAGTGGCAAAGCTCCACTTTAAGAATTTAAAACCTTTAATCGATCTTTAAGACAACCGATACTTTATGAGGCAACTGTCTTAGGCTTACCCCTGCTGAATTCAGCATTCTTTTACTTGCTTTGACATGATCAGTGTCTGCGTATTTATCATCCTCATAGATGATTTCTTTGATGCCAGATTGGATGATGGCTTTTGCGCATTCATTACACGGAAACAAAGAGACATAGATCTTACAATCATTGACAGGCATAGGAGAATTTAAGATCGCATTGAGTTCCGCATGAACCACATAGACGTACTTGGTGTCTAAGGTAGACCCTTCTCTATCCCAAGGATATTCATCGTCACTACAGCCCTTAGGTAGCCCATTATAGCCTATACTAACGATTTTGTTGGAAGATGAGACAATAACTGCCCCGACTTGAGTCGATGGATCTTTTGAGCGTAAAGCAGATAAATGAGCCATACCTATAAAGTATTCATCCCAACTGATGACGTTGTTTCTTTTCATTGTCCCTCCTTTTGATAATAGCTAACTAAACTACTATCCAATAGATCCGCATACCAATCAAAACCTAAATCATAAGCCATATTAACGACCCCTTGAT
>CAZXTB010000158.1:0-4044 GCA_964643535.1 uncultured Erysipelotrichaceae bacterium
TATGACTGAACTGACTTTTTTAACTGAGATCAACGATGAAAGAAAAGGCAATCATTTGTGTGCTTTCAACGGCTTTCTCGAAGACTATCTTGAAACCATCGAAGAAAGTCCTCTTAGAGAGACTTTAAAAAGCTTAGAAGCTTTGAATCCTGATTTTAGGATCATGGTGGGTTATCATTTCAACATTCAAACAGAAGCAGTATCCAATCAGATCATTCGTTATAAAGACATTACCAAACTTCCTTCTCATCCCTTTATCTTACCGATGATGATCTATGGGAAAGACAGTAAAGAAGAAGTTATAGGTTTCATCTTAGCTCAAGAAGAAGAAAGCTTTACCGTGTTAAAAGGTCTCTATTATGCGATCACTGAAAACAAGGCTTTACTTGAACCTTTAAGAAATAACCTCATCGTCGCTCATCTCAATGAGGATACCTTAAAGATCATTACCCAATTATCCAAAGCTGAAATCAAATGTGGAGCTGCCCAACGTTTGATCGATGGGAAACATTATGCGGATCTTAACGAATTAAAAACCATCGTTAAAGCTGAAGCCGAAGCCCTTCAAGCTCGAATCAAAGAAGACTTCAAGGAACATAAACATCGTGCCCCTTTGATTTATAAAGCAGTGACCTCTTGGTTCTTAATGAAGAAAGTGCTTTACGTTCAAACGATGATGAATCGTCATCTTCTAGATCGTGAATGCGGAGGAGACGTAAAAAAACAACGTCATCAAGCTAAACTCAATGCGGACTCTGTAACCTTCATCGCTTACAGTGAACTGTGGAGAACAACTTCAAATTAAAGGCTCTTTCGAGCCTTTTTTATTTCATGATTCTTCTTACCAGCTTAAGCGTGTTTTTAGAGTACGGAGGATACACGAGATCTAAATCAAACAGAGAGCTCTTTTTAACCACACTTTTTAAATGAGAGAAAGTCTCAAAGGAAGTACGACCATGATAAGATCCAATCCCAGAGGAACCCACCCCTCCAAAAGGCAAGTCTCGATTACTGATCTGCATGATCGTATCGTTGATGGCTCCAGATCCAAAGGAGATCTTAGAGAAGACATCCTTCTCAACGTTTTTGTTTTTCGTAAAGAGATAGAGCGCTAATGGCTTATCTTTTCGTCTAAGCATCTCTATGACCTCATCTATTGAGTTGAAGCTTAGGATCGGTAGTAAAGGCCCAAAGATTTCTTCCCCCATAATGGGGTCATCCCATGAGACATGATCGATTAAAGTAGGACTTAAATAGAGATGTTTCTTATCGGAGATATTCCCATAGATGACTTTCTCAGGATCGATCAATTTTCTTAGTCGATCAAAATGACGCTCATGAATGATTTTCCCAAAACTGGCTTGATCAAGCTTCATCTCAGTGATGACTTTCTTGAGCTCTTCATTGAACGCATCCTTTATCGAGGCTTGAACCAAGACATAATCAGGTGCGATACAGGTTTGGCCCGCATTGATGAATTTCCCAAAGGCAATACGACGAGCCGCAAATCGTAGGTCAGCACTTTCCTCAACGATCGTAGGGCTTTTACCCCCTAACTCTAAAGTGACTGGTATCAAGTTTTCACTGGCGGCTTGATAAACGATCTTACCGACTTTTGTGGAACCGGTGAAGAAGATGTGGTCAAAAGGAAGATGAACCAAGGCATTGGTGACTTTCTCGTCACCTGTGAAGATATCGACGAGTTCTGGTTTAAAGGTACTCTTGATCAAATCCACTAAGACATCCTGCGTATGAACAGCGTGTTCACTGGGTTTGATGATGACGGTATTTCCTGCGGCTAAGGCTCCAATTAAGGGTTCAATCACCAATTGAAAAGGATAGTTATAAGGTCCTATGATGAGGATGGTTCCTAAAGGTTCTGCTTTGATCCAGGATTTTGAGTAGAAATTAAACAAAGGCGTAGGAACTCGTCTAGGTTTTACCCACTTATCTAATCTTTTTAAGGTATCGTCGATGGAAGCCAAACAGAAGCCGACTTCAGTCGTAAAAGCTTCAAACTCTGATTTGTTTAGATCTTGTTTAAGGGCTTCGTTGATGAGGGTTTCTTTTTCTAAGATGGCTTTCTTTAGATTTCTAAGTTGGGTCTTTCTATAATCAAGAGACTTCGTGGTATCTTGATGAAAGAAATCGTGTTGAGCTTGAAGTTGAGTGGTAAACATAGGGCCTCCTAGACAGTTTGTCTAATACTAAGAATCAAAGTCTCGAAATCTTTATGGGTAAAGATGACTGGGACTGGATAAAACGGATTGGCTTCTGCGTAAGCATTATGCGCCATCTTAGGAATATCTTCATCTTTGATGCCTAATAGTGTAGAAGGAATCTTCATTTGAGTGTTCATGGATTCAATATGTGAGATAAAGGCCTCTGCTTTATCACTAGGAGAAGCTGATTTTTCAGTAAGTTGAGTAAGATCTGATAACTCAGAGAGTTTCTTGGTTACGCTAGATCCATAATAACGTAAGACTCTAGGTAAGAGGATCGCATTGGCCAATCCATGAGGTGTATTGTAGAAACCACCTAAGGTATGGGCCATCGTAAAGGCTTTGCCTGCCTTAAACGCGGCATTCTGCATATTCAACCTCGCCTTCATATCGCTTGGTTCTTGATAGACATGGGTCAGATTTTCAAAAATCAATTTTATCGCATCGATGGCGAGGGTTCTTGTCTCCTCATCATTGGCTCGACCAATATAGGACTCTATCGCATGGGTCAACGCATCCATCCCTGTGGTAGAGGTAATGTGGGCAGGAAGATTCTTGGTTAAGATGGGATCTAAGATCGCATAGGCAGGAAAAAGATTAGGATCGGTGATGGCGTATTTCTCATGGGTAAGGGGATTGGTGACGACACTGGCTAAGGTGGTTTCACTGCCTGTCCCTGCGGTGGTTGGGATGGCGATCACCAGTGGTGTTTTTCTTAAAACACCTAAGACGCCTTTCATTTTGCGTATGGGTTTATGTGGACGAGCAACTCTTGCGGCGATACCTTTCGCACAATCGATGGGGGAGCCTCCCCCAAACGCTAAGATGGCTTGACATTTGTTTGTGTGATACAGAACCAAGGCTTCTTCGATATTGTCTATGGTTGGATTGGCTTTCGTTTGATCATAAAGCGTTACTAGGATTCCCTTGGTGTTTAAATCATCCAATAAGGGTTGAGCGAGATTAAGCTTCATAAGTTGCGCATCCGTTACGAAAAGGACACTTGAGATATTAAGTTCATCTTTCAAAAGAGGAGCGATCTCAAAGATCGCATTTTCTTTAGAGATCAGTTTAGGGAAATGAAAAGGGATCACAGCTACGATGATTTTGAAGACACTTTGATAGAGACGATAATAGAGTTTAAGCATAGGTTTTAGCCTTTCGTTTCGATGAAACAATTGGCTCTATTATACAAGGTGTGATGCTTGTTAATGATGAAACTTATTTCACAATAAAGGCAAGCTATGCTTGCCCATTAAACGACGATTTCTTCTAAGATGAGGTGATGATCAATACAATGAACGAGGCCTAAGCTTTGATTACTTAAAGAACTCATAAGGTTCTTATCCTTACTCACAAAACGCATATGAGCTGTAAATCCATCGTCTAGGAAAGTTGTTTCTCTTAGACTTTCTTTATTGAAGCGTTTTATCACGTCGATCTTTTCGATGGGGACACTTACCAGATACTCTTCCATCTCCACCAATTGAGTTAATTTCGTAGTCTTAAGGGCGGAGATCACAGAGTCCATATACGCATGAACCAAACCATTGATGCCTAGATTGGTTCCCCCATAGTAGCGAATCACCACCGCTAAGATATCGGTGATGTCTTGTTCTTTCAGTACTTTGAGTTCAGTTTTACCCGCTGTACCAGGAACTTCCCCATCATCGGAGCTTCTTTCTTCTTTGTTGGATCGATAGGCATAGGTGATATGGGTGGCTTCTGGATGTTCAGATTTGAGTCGATTTAAAATAGTCTTGGCTTCTTCAAATGAAAAAACACGCTCAAGATGGGTGATAAACTCAGAGTGCTTTAGTGT
>CAZXTB010000159.1:0-4009 GCA_964643535.1 uncultured Erysipelotrichaceae bacterium
TATCGATGCCTTCGATGCTGTAGATATGGGTGTCAGTAGTCATTGGTCCGATCTGAATATCTGTCCCATCCACCAAGCTGTATTCTGCAGCCTCAAAGAAGAAGATGGCGCTTCCTAAACCAATCAAGAAGACACTAAACATTAGACTGGCTATTCTACTACGCATGGGACACCTTCTTTCTAAATACCGTTCTATAGATGATATCCAAGATGGTGGAAGTGAAACTCAGTATTCCAATGATGATCATAAAGAGTCCAATAAAGTAAACACCTTTGGTAAGTAAGGCAATCAAGATCCCTAAGACAATCATCAATCCCAAAACCATCATAAATCCAGGCAACATACACACTAATACAAATCCTTTAAACAATAAGACAAAGAAATTCCCAATGAAAGGCAAGATCACTCTTTCCTTCTTAACAGATGGTTTCTCATCGATCTTTACGTTTATTGTAGGCTCAACAGCTGGTGCTGATTTTACCTCAACTTTGACTTCTGCTTTTTCAACGGGTTCAACCTTTACTTGAGGTTCAACTTTGGTCTCTGTTTTTACTTTAGGTTCTGTTTTCCCATCTGAGGTTTTTACCACAAATCCAAAGTCTACTGGTTTCTTTAAAGTCGCTGCTTCAATGGCTCTTTGAACCCCATAGATGATGATTAAGATACAAACCACCAACTGAGCGATGTCTAATACCACTGAGAAGATGACCCCAAAGACATGACCTACGCCTAAAGGAATCACACTTAATAAAGCTACCCCAATTCTTTCTAAGAACCAAAACGGGATCCCAATCAACGCAACCATGACCAGTGTCAAAATGATATAACCAATGAAGTAACCTACTTGATCGCCTTCTAACGTATTGACCTTTTCAATCAAAGGTCGCATAAAGTCAGTGATCTCATCGATGGCTTTATGGATCCAAGCTTGAAATTCACTGGTAGAAGAAGAATTGGTTTGTCCCTTATCTTTGATCTTATAGGCCGCTAAGATGTCTTTGATGAGTTCATTGAAGTCACCGAAATCCGCAATGGCTTGTTCTTCTGTTTTACCCGCATTCATCTTCTCATTGATATGGGCTTCATATTCCGTTAAGATATCTTCTACTTCTTCATCATCTAGGATACTGATCCGGCTTTTTAACCGATCAAGAAATTCTTGTTTTTTCATCAATTAATCTCCTTTCATGAATTGATTGACACTGTCATAGAATTCAGTCCATTCTTTTGCGAGTTCGGTAAGCTGTTGTCTACCTAAGCTTGTCAAATGATAATACTTACGTGGGGGTCCTTCCGAGGATTCCTGGATATAGGCATCGAAGTAGTGTTCATTGGTCAATCGTTTAAGCAGTGGATAAATCGTTCCTTCATTCACTTCCACAGCTTTAGAGACCTCTTCAACGAGTTCATAGCCATATCTATCTTTCTTAGAAACGATCTGTAAGACGATCAGTTCTAAGACACCTTTTTTAAACTGTGAGTTCATAGTGTTCTCCGTTCGCTATTAGTCTATACCTACTACTGTGTTATGTCAAGTAGATAAGAATAAAATTTATTATAATAAAAAAAGGTCACTATAATGACCTTTTGATGACTTCATTATCTTCCCATTGAGATAAAGAATAAGAAGAAATTCGCAAGAATTGAAATAACCATGATGTTTCTGATCATTCTAAGATCACTCGACATCTGATTGATTTTGATTTCTAAGTAGTAAGAGCGATCTCGTGAACTTAATCTAGATTTCTCTTCACCCAATGATTTTTCTTTAATAAGATCCTGTTCTTCTTTATTCATTGAATCCCATGCATTTTCAGTCACATTGAATGGGGTCAGTTTATTCCCACACGCTGGACAAACATGTTTTCCTTTACTCGCATAAGCTTGATCACAAACAGCACATCCCACCATATCTCTCATTAGGATTACCCCCAACTTTCTATTCTCATTTTAGACTTCCCAGATTAGAATGTCTATCTGTTTTAAGTCACCTTTTAGTTTTCTAAATTCTCTATGGCTTGTAGTCTTTGAGAGACCGGTGGATGAGAGTAATGAAGCAAGACAGTTAAAGGATGAGGATTTAGATTACTAAAATTCTCCGTCACCAAGATCTTCATGACTTCTGTCATGTCTGTCTTACTGGTCATCTTAACCGAGAAAGCATCTGCCTTATATTCAGCTCTTCTTAAAAGAATATTGACTGGGATCTGTAGTAATAAACTAAGAGGTTCCATCAATATCGAAAACAAGATAAACGCAAAACCAAAGTGGATCCCTTCTAAACCAAAGGCAGTAAAGAAGACTGGCATCTGTAAGATAAGACCTATCCCACAGGCATAGAGCCCTAGAATCATGATTTGAACCACCAACATCCTTAGGGTATCCTTATGTTTAGCATGACCCAATTCATGAGCCAAAACGGCTAGGATCTGATCTATTGAGAGTTTAGAAATCAAAGTATCATACAAGACGATCTCACCGATCTTACCTAATCCCGAATAGAATCCATTGAGCTTGGTGGATCGTTTAGAGGCATCCATACTAGAGATGGCTTTCACTTCAAAACCTGTCTTCTTCGCTAAAGCGGTGATCTTATCTTTAAGTTCACCTTCTTCAATCGGTTTAAGTTTATTAAAAAGCCTCACAAATACTTTTGTGTTTAATACAAAAATCAACAATAAGACCCCCGAGATAAAGATCCATAAGATCAACATAAAGATCAAAATCTGATCTTGAAACGCATGAAACAAAATCATAAAGACACTGATTAATGAGCTCATCAATACAGAGCCTAAAACTAGCCCTTTAAGTTGATCGATCCAAAAGGTCTTCTTAGAGGTCTTATTAAACCCGTATTTAGCTTCGATCTTAAAAGTATCGATGATTTCAAAAGGAAGATCCAAGATCATTTGTAAACCCATAAAGATTCCTAGAAACAAGAGTGTTTGAAGGATGGGATTAGAAAGAACTTCTTTAGTATAACTTTCTAAGACTCCAAAGAATCCAAAGCCCAAAAAACAAACCAAAACCCCGATATTGAGTGTCTTATGAATCAATTCTAATTGGAGCTTCTCCATCGTATAAGAAAGCCACTTACCATAACTCGACTCATCATAGATGTCTTTAACATTTTCAGGCAATGGTTTTTTTCGTTGAACGTAGTTCAATAAGGAAACCGTAAGATCAAGAATAAACATAAGCAATATCAAACCTAATAAAAATGTGGACATAAGTAACCTTCCTATGTTGATATGTCTATTTTACATTACTTCATGATTCTTTTAGAAACAAAGCTTCGTTATTAATTTAATCATTTAGGAATTCTATTCTTTATCACTTATAAGGAAATGAAATACTTATAAGTTAATTTGTACAACTTTTTAGTTGTATATTTCAGGAAACAGAGGTATGATAATTTTGAAGATATGTTTCTATATCAGTGAAAGTGGAAGAAGCGAAATAAGTACTTTCATAAATAAACTAAGCCAAGTAGAGAAATCCTATGTCTTGGCAATCTTTAATAAAATAAGGACTGAAGGATTGGAGTTTGTGGATACGCGTCAAATTGAAGGCAAAGTTTGGGAAATAAAAACATATCGCTTCAATCGATTCTTCTATTTTATAAAAGATCATGACCAGATCTTAATCTTCTACGCATTGAAGAAGCAAAAAAATAAACTTGAGAATCATGATCGTCGATTGATTATTGATCGTTATAATCGTTTAAAATAATCCAATTAAGGAGCACACTATGCCATTTATCGAAATTGATATTGATGAACTAATTAAAGAAAACATGAAGGATCCTGTTTTCGCGATGTATTATGAAAAAAGTAAACTTGAAATAGATCTTATAGGTCAAATCATTCAATATAGAAAAAAGATGAATATCACCCAACAAACATTGGCTCAACAATCTGGAGTTAGACAACAAGTCATCTCTCGAATGGAGCGTCATCAATCTTTTCCTAATCTGGTTACTTTAGCGAAGATCGCCAAAGCTTTGGG
>CAZXTB010000160.1:0-2410 GCA_964643535.1 uncultured Erysipelotrichaceae bacterium
TGATAGGTAATGGGCTTGTGACTTTAACTGAACAAACCGTCCCAAGCAGTATCGTATCTCTATTGATTGGAGCGGTACCACTTTGGATCATCTTACTTAATTGGAGTTTTGGGGATAAGAAGAGGCCTACGATCTATCATCTACTTGGGGTTACTTTAGGAATGATAGGCATTGCTTTTCTTGTCTTTCAGTCTCAACAAGACGGGATCACTCATTTTGATCCTTTAGGGATCTTCTTGATTTTAATGGCGGCCATTTCTTGGGCAGCAGGATCCTTGGTGTCTAGGTTTGCGCCTATCCCAAAGTCTCCTTATATGAACCTTGCTTTTCAAATGATCAGTGGGGGTTTAGCTTTGTTTGTCGCAGCCTCGCTAAGACAAGAATGGGCTCAATTTGCTGTGATGAAGGTAACTTCAAATGCGTGGTTATCACTAGGCTATCTCATTTTCTTTGGATCGATTCTAGGTTATAGTGCCTACATCTGGTTACTTAGAAACGTCAATCCTACTTGGGTCTCAACCTATGCCTTCGTTAATCCGGTTGTGGCAGTCTTTCTAGGTTGGTTACTTGCGAATGAAAGCTTATCGCTCAATGCGTTGATCGCAGCGGCCATCATCATCATCTCGATTGTCTTTATGACCTTTCCTTTTAAAAAGAAAGCCTATTCTCAAAAATAGGCTTTATTATTCGATGTCGATCAAGTTGACCTTTTCTACCCCATCACAATCTCTTAGGGTACTCATCAGATCCGCCATACTGAGATTTAAACTAAGAATATCTAAGGTTAAGATCACACTGGCTTTTTCTCGTATCGGTACCGTTTGGGTGATCGTGATGACGTTGGCCTCATGATCACTGATGCGTCGTAAGACTTCTGATAAGACCCCATGGGTATGGTTTAGAAGCAGACTCATAACGGCTTTTCTAGAAGGTCCTACTTCTTCAGGCATAAACACATAGTCCTTGTATTTATAGTAAGTTGATCGAGATATACTGACTCGCTTACACGCTTCACTGACTTCTTTGACTTCACCACTGTTGATCAACTGTCTCGCTAAGATGACTTTCTCAAAGAAATCAGGCAAGATCTTTTTATCGACCAATAATAGATTACGACTCATATTACTGCTTAGAGTAGCGTGTGCCACTCATATCCAGTTTTAACTCGATGAGTTTGAATTCATGTCTAAGATGATTTAGTTTTTCTTGAATGGGTAATAAATCGAGGGGACCTTGATGAAGAAAGCCTATGGTTGGACCTGCGCCTGAGATATAGGTTCCTTTGATGTTGAAGGAATCTAAGATCGCTAAGACACTTTCTGATTGATAAATCAAAGGATATCGATAAGGATGATGAAGGGTATCTTGGATACAGACATCGATTTGAGCCTGATCGCCTTTTTCGATGCCTCTTAGAAGTAATGGTAAACGAGATAGATTATGAACCACATCTTTCATAATGATCTTCTCAGGAAGCGCTAAACGGGTCAAAGAGGTCAATAATTCAAAATCAGGGACGATAAAATAGAAATGAAGATCTTGATGAACAGGATAATGTTCAGTAATGATCTTATTGTGATCGATTAAGGATGCACATAGACCTCCATATAAAGCAGGACATACATTATCAGGATGACCTTCATAAAGACTCGCAGCTAAGGCAATCTCACCGATCTCAAAAGGGATCTCATGGAGAAGATGAGCACAGATCATCCCAGCGATGATAAAGATGGCACTACTGCCTAGTCCTCGTGCGACAGGGACATCAGATTGGATCTGTATCTTTAGGGTCTTAGGTTTAAGTTTGAGCTCATGTACACGATGAAGATAGGCCTTATGAAAGAGATTATTTTCGTTGGCGTAAGCCAATGGACAACCTTGGATACTGAACTCTGTGCTTTCTGAAACGTTAAAGGTCGCATAGAGCTGTAAAGCGACGCCTAGGGTATCAAAACCAGGCCCAAGATTAGCGGATGTTGCGGGTACTCTAATGGTGATCATGGGACTCCTTTTCCTTAACCAGCGCAGTGAGCGCTTCTTTATCAACCGTCAATGGATGACGGATGGGTTCATGTCGTAAATGACGTAAACGAGTTGGACAAGGCTGTAAACTTAGGTCGATAAGGGTTTCTAGATTATCGAAATCATTTTCTCCTAAAGGTAAGGACAGAGCTTTTAAAACAGTCGAAGGAAACTTAAACGGAGATGCTGTCGCACAAACGATCATGGGTTCTGTTCCGCAATGATCTAAAGCAGCTTTAACCCCAATCGCTGTATGAGGATCAACTAAGAAATTAAACTCTTTATAAAGATTCTTTATGGTCATATCGACTTCATCTTGAGATACCATTTCTGCGATAAACAAGGCTTGTATTTCTTTTTTTAAGCTAAGCGGGATTTGATAAGACCC
>CAZXTB010000160.1:2420-3994 GCA_964643535.1 uncultured Erysipelotrichaceae bacterium
AAGACCCTACATTAGTCAATTGATTCATCAAAGAACACATCAAGGCATCATCTCTATGACTCAATAAGGCCAATAAACGCTCTAAGTTACTAGAGACAAGGATATCCATCGAAGGGGAACTTGTTTGGTAGAAAGGACGTTTACGATCATAGATTCCTGTGTTTATAAAATCAGTGAGTACTTGATTCTCATTGGAGGCACAAATCAAGTGCTTGATAGGACAACCACTTTGTTTAGCGAGATATCCCGCTAGGATATTACCGAAATTACCTGAAGGAACACTGAAGGAGACTTCATCCCCTAAAGCGATCGTCTTATTTCTAACCAAATCAAAGTAAGCTTTGAAGTAATAAGTCAATTGAGGGATCAATCGACCTATGTTGATGGAGTTGGCGGAAGACAAGGCAATCTTAAAATCTGCAGCGTGGGTAAATATGTCTTTGACTGCACGTTGTGCGTCATCGAAGTTCCCATCGATCCCATAAACGAAGGTATTGTTTCCTTTAGATACGGTCATCTGTCTTTTTTGAATTTCACTGATCCCAACAGAAGGATAAAAGACGGTCATCGTAAATCCTTTTACGTTCTCAAAACCAGCTAAGGCAGCTGAGCCTGTATCTCCTGAGGTTGCGGTTAAAATATGTGTGGTCTCATCGATCTTTAGAATTTCTTTCGCCTTCGCCATAAGATGAGGAAGGATCGATAAAGCGACATCTTTGAAGGCTGCGGTAGGCCCATGATAAAGCTCAAGTAGGGTTAATTTTCCCCATGAGCTAATCGGTGTAATCTCTTCGCTTTCAAACTTAGAATCAAAAGCACGATCGACGAGTTGTGTGATGGTTACTTTCCCATAGTCATCAAAATAGGCATTTAAGATTTCAACCATGAGTTGTTTAAACGAGAAATCTTTTAGGACTTCTAAATCAAAAGAAGGTATCGTTTCGGGTAGATAAAGACCTCCATCTTTCGCTAGACCTTGTAAAATGGCTTGAAGGCTATTAATACTGTTTTTTGAGTTTCGAGTCGAGGTATATTTCATGGTTGTTTGTTGAGTTGTTTCTCACTCTATGATAAAATGTTTCTCATAGAAATACAAGTGTATTCGAAATAAAGACATGAAAAAACTAAACATTGGATTATTAGGCTATGGCACCGTTGGGAAAAGCGTTGCTTCACTACTACAAGAACAAGAAGACATGAACCTTCTTGCGATTTTTAGACGACAAGGCAAAGCAGATGATTCTCTCATGACCGATCAGATTGATGAGCTTCTTTTGAATCCACAAATAGACGTCATCGTAGAAGTACTGGGAGGTTTGATCCCAGCTTATGATTATTGTAAGAAAGCCATCTTAAATGGTAAACATGTGGTTACTGCGAATAAAGCCTTGGTTAATGCCTATGGTCAAGAACTCAATCAACTATCTATTGAACATAATGTATCTTTTCTATTTAGTGCAGCATGTGGAGGCGGCATTCCTTTCTTACCTACCATGATTCAACATACCTCTCCCATCAGAAAAGTAGGAGGTATCCTCAACGGAACCACCAACTTCATCATCGATAAGATGGAA
>CAZXTB010000161.1:0-3964 GCA_964643535.1 uncultured Erysipelotrichaceae bacterium
TAAGAATTCCATTACTAAATACCCAGAATGATCTTAATTATCTAACCAAAATGTTCAAGTTCATCTACCCAATATTTTTAATAATAATCGTATATATCGGACAAAGATTTCTAGTAAGTATAAGAAAATCTACAACAGAAGAATTGTATAAAGTATTATATCAACAGAATAATCCGAATTTATATTTGATTCTTTTAGAAAACCCAAGATTAAGAATTCTTTATAAAAAAGCTACACTACTATTGTTTAAATTGGATGCCTTACTATTGTTTGGGGATGCTGAAAAGATTAATATTCTCATAGAGCAAATTGATCTTCTTTCTTTATCAAAGAGTGACCAACTGGAGTTCAATCAGAAAAAACTATCGTATTTTTGCACAGAAGGTTATAATGAAAAAGCATTTCAATCTTTACAACAAATTGAGAGAATCTTAATGAATAAAGACAATCAACATTTTAAAGAAATGCTTTTGGAGAGTAAACTAGTTTATTCAATTTACATTGAACACAAGGTTCAACTTATTTCTCAATTGTCTGATCAACTCGTCAATCAATCTGGAATCAAAAAAGGGATTACTCTGTTTAGAATTGCAAAATTGTATTACTTCAAAGGAAATCTAAATGTTTCTAAAGAGTATCTTATTGAAAGTCTTATATATTTGAAAGGCACTTATTGGTATACTATTGCTAACTTAGCCTTGGATGATATCTCAATTCTTAAAATTAAATAGAAAGCGGAAATGAACCCTATGGGATTACTAATGGAGATGTTTAGAATAAAAGACCTCACCCCAGTAGAACGTCAAATAACTGATTATGTAATTAGTCATATTGATGAGATGGACAATATTGGGATCATAGAGCTCGCTCAAAAAACTTACTCTAGTGCAACCACCATTAAAAGACTATGTAACAAACTTGGTATCGAGAGTTACATAGATTTTCGAGTACAACTATCAAAAGAAGTTGAAAACTATAATAAGATAACGATTCTTAAGAACTCGCGAAATCCAGTACGGAAACATGATTCTTTAGAACAGATAATTGAGAAAGTTTCATATGCTTCTGCGAAGTCAATACTGGACAGTAAAGAACTGAATAAAGAAGCTGCTTATCTTGCTGTTATTGAATTAATAAAAAAAGCCAAACAAATCGACTTCTATGGGATTGGTCCAAGTCATCTCGTCGCCAAAGATGCCATGATAAAAGCTCTTAGACTGGGATTAGCAGCGACATGTTTTGATAACCATATTGAAATGATGATAAATGCTCGTATGTCTAAACCGGATCGATTAGCTTTTCTAATTTCTTACACAGGTGAGACTAATGATATTGTTAATGTTGAGCAGCAACTCAAAATTCGTAATGTTCCAACTGTATCGTTTACAAGCTATACTAATAACCCAGTCAGTCAACTATGTAATGTAAATATGTTTGTCGATGCAAGTGAGTCTTTTAATAGGTTGGGAGGGATGTCTAGTCGAATTGCGACACTTAATGTTATAGATATCCTTTTTACAGCACTAATCAATTCCGATTATGATGAATATACTAATAGATTAACTCAATCTTACATCGGTTCGGGTCATTATCCTATCAAGTGAGGATTGAAGTGTGGACCATTGCTTTTATTCTAATTATGAAAAAAAATTAGGTAATTTAGCTAGGATTTTTAAACTAGTTTTCGTAAAATATAGTATGTGTATCATCAACTATCTTCATTATGATGAGCTCAATAAAACGACCTTAATCAATGGTTCACAACCCTCTACGGTTAAAGGTAAACCTCTGGATTTTTTAGAAAGATGGGCCAATACTTTAGGTTGTGGTATTGTAGGATCCCAGTCTGCGTTTAAACGACAACTCAAGATCCAACAAAAGATACCGGTCTTGATCGATCCTTTTAGACAGATTTATTTTTTTCCTACCTTAAGTCCAAGTCACTGTGATTGTGTATGGATCAATGCCTCAGAGATTATGACCATCAAGTCTAGTGGAATAAACACAATCATCCTGTTTAAAGATAAAACGGTATTGAATTTAGGAATAGGTAGACGATCATTAAAAAAACAATGGATGAGATGTCAAACGATGGAACAATTGATTCTTCATTCTAAGCTTTTAGATTACCCTTATTCCTATGAACTTATGATTTGAAAAGTTTGGTTTCGGAGTATAATGTTTTGGGACCTTCTATGAAAAACACAAAAAAAGACATCAAAACATTCATCTTTATCTTCTTATCAGCCCTCTTTTATTCTTTAAGCATCAAAATGTTTATCCAAGCTGGAGGACTATTTCCGGGAGGATTCTCAGGGATCTCGGTTTTATCAACACGTTTATTAAGCAAATACGCTTCGATAGAGATTCCTTTTGCCTTGATCTATATCTCTTTAAACATTATTCCTACTTTCTTGGTTTATAAATATGTGGGGAAACGATTTACAGTTTTCTCGGTGATCCAATATTTATTGGTTTCTTTGTTTACGTTGATTTTACCCAACATTACCATTACTGGAGATATCATTTTGATTTCTGTTTTTGGAGGCATCTTAGGGGGTTTTGGGACCAGCTTAGCGTTAGGGGTCAACGCCAGTGGGGGAGGAACAGATTTCCTTGCGATCTATGCGGCCAACAAGCTTAAACGAGAAACCTGGTCAACGGTTATGGCGGGTAATGTGGTCATCTTGATGATAGCAGGTCTTTTCTTTGGATGGGATAAAGCACTGTATTCGATCATCTATCAATTCGTTTATTCTCAAGTGGTGAGTGCGCGTCATTTACGCTATAAACATGTGACCTTGATCATCATCACTGAACATCCTGAACCTGTGATGGAAAAGATCTATGCGACACTAAGACATGGGATCACCAAGCTTTGGGGAGAAGGTGGTTATAGTCATCAACCCAAGAGTGTCTTGTATATGGTGGTCAATGAATTTGAAGTAGAAGAGGTCATCGAAGCTTGTACCTTAGTCGATCCTAAAGTCTTCATCTCTGTCAATAAAACAGAGAAAGTCATCGGGAACTATTTTCAAAAACCACTCGAATAACTTGCTTATGATCACTTTTTGTGATTAAATAAATAGGTCTTATCCAGAGTTGAGGTAGAGAGTTAGCTCGCATTGCCTCACGCCAACCTTTTTAGTAAGGTGGTTCTGCTAACACCGATGAGGGACCAATCGTTATTTAAACCCTTCTTCGCGTGTAAGACGGGTTTTTTGTAAGGAGGAACCATATTATGAGTAGAAAATACTATTTTTCATCAGAAAGCGTTACGGATGGACATCCAGATAAGGTCTGTGATCAAATCGCAGATGCGATTCTAGATGAAGCGCTTAAACAAAACAAACATGCCAAAATGGCAGTAGAAGCCACCATCAAAGACAACATCGTTGTCATCTATGGCGAACAATCTTCTCATCCAGTATTGAATTTAGATTATGCCCATATCGCTCAAAGCGTTTTGGCCGATATTGGTTATCCTGAGCACTTTAATGTGATCCAATTGGTAGGAGATCAATCCAAGGATATCTTTGATAAGGTCGTCATAGGGAATGAAGTGGCTGCAGGAGACCAAGGGATCATGTTTGGCTATGCTTGTGGTGATACCCCTAACTATATGCCTTTGGCGATTGATACAGCTCATCGTTTATCAAAACGTCTCTCAGAGTTCAAAAAAATCGATTCTAGAATCAAACCTGATGGGAAGACACAAGTCACTGTCCTTTATGAAGATGATAAACCTGTCAAGATCACCAAGGTCGTCGTATCGATTCAACATGATAAAGATCTAGGACTAGATGAATTAAGAACGCTTATCAAAAAAGAGATCATCGATCAAGTCATCGATCCAAAATGGATTGATCCTTTAGATTTTGAAACCATTATCAATCCAGGAGGTAACTTCACCATTGGAGGTCCTTATGGGGATTCAGGAACCACAGGACGTAAGATCGTCGTC